>JAITBX010000156.1 GCA_031283405.1 Burkholderiales bacterium
AGCGTTGGTTTGTTTTTACTGTAATCATGCTTGAAGATACTGCGCACGACGACGAAGAAAACCGGAATCAGAAAGATGCCAAGGAACACTGTCGAGAACAAGCCGCCGGCCACGCCGGTGCCGATCACGTTTTGGCCGCCGGAGCCGGCGCCGGTGTTCATCGCCAGCGGCAACACGCCGAAGCCGAACGCGAACGAAGTCATCAAGATGGGGCGTAGCCGCAGATGCACCGCTTCCAGCGTGGCCTCGATCAGCGCATGCCCGCGTTCTTGCGCGCTCTTGGCAAATTCGACGATCAAGATCGCGTTCTTCGCCGACAACCCGATGATGGTCAACAGGCCGACCTGAAAATAAACGTCGTTGGTGAAGTGGCGCGACATCACGGCAAGCAACATTCCGATCACGCCCAACGGCACCACCAGAATGATCGACAGTGGAATTGCCCAACTCTCATACAACGCCGCGAGGCAGAGGAACACCACCATGATCGACAGCGCGTAGAGCAGCGGCGCTTTTGCTCCGGCGAGCCGTTCCTGAAACGAGATACCCGCCCATTCGTAACCGATGCCTGCCGGCAATTTGAAGACGAGGTTTTCCATCGTGGCCATCGCCGTGCCGGAGCTTTGCCCCGGCACCGGCTCGCCTTGAATTTCGACGGCGGGCACGCCGTTGAAACGTTCCAGACGAGGCGAGCCGTATTCCCAGCGCGTCGAAGTGAACGCGGAGAAGGGCACCATCTGTCCTTGATTGTTGCGGACGTACCAGTCCTTGATGTTCTCCGGCAACATCCGATTGGCCGCTTCCGATTGAACATAAACGCGCTTCACACGACCTTTGTTGAGAAAGTCGTTGACGTAGTAGCCGCCCCACGCCGCCGACAAGTTATTGTTGATGTCGCCTTGCGAGAGGCCATAAGCCTGCGCTTTGGCGTGGTCGATGTCGATTTGCAATTGCGTCGTATCGTTCAAGCCGTTATGGCGCACGCGAGTCAGGATGTTCGTGTTCGGCGGCTGATAAACCGTGCCCAACAACTGATCGCGCGCTTGCATCAGTTGATCGTGACCCAACCCGGCGCGGTCTTGCAAGAACATATCGAAGCCCGTTGCGCGCCCCAATTCGGTGATGGCCGGCGGCAAGATGATGAAGACTTGTCCGTCTCGGATTTCATTCATCTTCGGTTGCGCCCGCGCCATGATGGATTTGACGGAGAGTCTGCCCGGCTTTTGCAGGAACAAGTTTTTCACTTTGGTAAAGAAGGGATCGGCGCGCTCTTCCCAATCTCTCATGCGAATGAAAAGCATCCCCGTGTTTTGACCGTTGCCGGCAAAGCTGTAACCCGCAACGCCCATCGTCGCCGAGACGGCTTCCTTTTCTTCCTCGAGAAAATATTTTTCAACCTGTTCGATGACTTTGATGGTGCGCTCTTTGGAGACTCCGGGCGGCAACTGTATTTGCGCCATCAAAACACCCTGATCTTCATCGGGCAGGAATGATTTGGGCAAAGCCAGAAACAAGAAGGCGACGGCGGCAATGATTCCCGCGTAAACGAGCATGGAGAGCGACGGCGCTTTCAGAATGGTGGCGACGATTCGCTGATAACGCTCGGTGAAGGATTTGAAGGTGCGGTTGAACCAGCCGAAGAAGCCGCTCTTTTCGTGCTTGTCGCCTTTGTGAATCGGCTTGATGATGGTGGCGCACCACGCCGGCGTCAGGATGACGGCGACGGTCAATGAAATCATCAGCGCCGACACCAGCGTGATCGAGAACTGCCGATAAATCACGCCCGTAGCTCCGCCGAAAAACGCCATCGGCAAGAGCACCGCGCACAGCACCATCACGATGCCGAACAGCGCGCCGGTGATTTGATTCATGGATTTTTTCGCGGCATCGTGCGGCGACAATCCTTCCTCGGTCATGATCCGCTCGACGTTTTCGACGACGACGATGGCGTCGTCCACCAGCAAACCGATCGCCAGCACCAACGCAAACAGCGTCAACATATTGATCGAGTAGCCGAAAGCCGCCAGCGCTCCCATTGTTCCGAGCAACACCACCGGCACCGCCAGCATCGGCACCAGCGTTGCTCGCAAGCTCTGCAAAAAGAGCAGCATCACGAGGAAGACCAACCCGATGGCGATCAAAAGCGTTTTCACCACTTCCTTGATCGCCGCTTTGACGAAGGGCGTCGTGTCGTAAGGATAGACGGCTCTGATCCCCGGCGGAAAATATTTTGCCAGTTCATCGATCTTGGCTTTGATACGATCCGCCGTGTCCAGCGCGTTGGCGCCGGAGGCCAGATTGATGGCAAGCCCCGTTGACGGGTTGCCGTTATAGCGCGAAGAAACTTCGTAGTTCTGCGCACCGATCTCGATGCGCGACACGTCTTTCAAAAGAACCCGCGAACCATCCTGCGCGACCCGTAGCAGAATTTGCTCGAACTGCCCGACGGTTTGCAAACGGCTTTGCGCTGTCACCGTCGCGTTGATTTGCTGACCTTCCACAGCAGGCATACCGCCCAACTGGCCGACCGACACTTGCGTATTTTGATCCTGAATCGCGCCGATGACGTCGGTGGGCGTGATGTTGTATTTGACCATGCTGGCAGGGTCGAGCCAGATACGCATCGCGTAAGCGCCGCCGAATTGCGTCACGTCGCCGACGCCGTCGATCCGGCTGATCGGATCCATGATGTTGGTGGCCACATAGTCGCCGAGGTCGTAGCCGGTCATGCTGTGGTCGGGCGAGTAAAAGCCCGCGATCATCAGGAAGGAGGGCGCCGCTTTCTTGACATAGACGCCTTGGCGTTGCACTTCGTCCGGCAACAACGGCATCGCCGCCTGCAATTTGTTTTGTACCTGCACTTGGGCGATGTCGGGGTTGGTGCCGGTGTCGAAGGTGAGCATCACGACCGCGTTGCCGTAAAAATCGCTGGTGGCCGACATGTACAACAAATGGTCAAGTCCCTTCATCTGTTGCTCGATCACCTGAGTGACGGAATCTTCCACCGTTTTCGCCGAAGCGCCGAGGTAATTGGTATTCACCTGAATCGTCGGCGGCGCGATGCTGGGGTATTGCGAAATCGGCAAGGTGAAGATCGACAGCCCGCCCGCCAGCGAGATGATGATGGCGATCACCCAGGCAAAAATCGGGCGCTCAATGAAAAAATGAGAAATGGACACGAGAAACTCCTGATTATTTCTTGGCGGCGGGTTTTACGTCAGCCCTGGCGTCGTTTTTTTCGTCGCCGGCAGCAGCCTTCGGCTTCTCCGTTGCCGACTTCATTTGCCCCGCCGGCACCGGGTTGACCGTGATACCTGGCATCGTCAACCGCTGTATGCCTTCGACGACGAGTTTCTCGCCGACCTTGACTCCCGACGACACCAGCCACTCGTTGCCGATTTCCCGATCAACCGCGATGTTGCGACGCTCGATCTTGTTGTCGGGCGTCACCACGGTAACGAGCGGCGCGCCTTTCTGGTCGCGAGACACGGCGGTTTGCGGAATGGTGATGGCCTGTTCGTTGACGCCTTCTTCCAGCACGGCGCGCACATACATGCCAGGGAGCAAATCGTGTTTGGGATTCGGAAACACCGCGCGCAGCGTAATCATCCCCGTCGCCTGATCCACCGTTACATCGGAAAATTCGAGCTTGCCTTCGTGCGGATACATCTGGCCATCTTCAAGTTTCAGTTTGGCCTTCGCCTGTTTTTTGTTGTCGGTTTTCAAGATGCCGGTTTCGATCTCTCGCTTGAGCCGCAACCACTCGACGCTCGATTGCGTCACGTCAACATAGATCGGATCGAGTTGTTGAATTTTCGTCAGCGCTACCGGCTGGCTTGCCGTCACCAGCGCGCCCGGTGTGAAATCCGATTTGCCGATGCGCCCCGAAATCGGCGCCGTCACTTTGGTGTAAGCGAGATTGATGCGCGCATTTTCTACTGCCGCCTTGGCGCTTTCGACATCCGCAACGGCTTGCTTGTGAGCGGCGTCGGCGTCGTCGAATTCCTGCTTGCTCACCGCGTTGATCTTGACCAGATCGGCGTAACGTTCGGCGCGCGATTTGGCGGAAGCCAGCGTGGCCTCGGCTTTCGCCTGCGTGGCGACAGCGCTGTTGTACGTCGCCTGATACGTGGCCGGGTCGATCTGATACAACGTATCGCCGCGCCGGACATCGGCGCCTTCCTTGAACAAGCGTTGCAAAATGATGCCGCCTACCTGCGGCCGCACTTCCGCGACCTGATAAGGATTGGTGCGTCCCGGAAGCTCGCTGGTCATCACGACCTTGCGCATGGCAACTTCGACCACGCCGACCTCAACGGCCTGCGCCCCCGCTTGTTGCTGGGCGGCGTCTTGTTTTCCGCAACTCGCCAATGCCAGCGCCGCCAATACGAAAGCGCCGAGTCTAATCGTCCGATACTGCATGTTTGAAATCCTCACGGGTAGTAATGTTATGAACATTTATTTAAGAGGCGAATTTTCGCCCCCCTTCAGTAAATAAGCAACCTCTTTATGGATTGCCGCCAGAACCGCATCTCGCGCCGTTTCGTCGAGCGTTTTCCAGCCCATATAGCGCGTGATCGTCGCCCGCTCCCGTTCAAAAGAGAGCATCTTTCCGAACAGCAACACCGCTTGCAAGCGAACGGCGGGCGAGCGCGGCGGAAGCTGCCGGATACATCCGATCAATTCCGCCAGAAGATCGAGAAAACGGCTGAAACTGGCATCATAAATCCGGTCAAAAGCCGCCGTCGGATTCGCCTTTTCGCGGACAACGAACCACGCCCATTCATGATCGTGCTTTTTCTTGACCAGCAAAGCGTCCAGCCAGGCGCCGCACAAGCGTTGCAACAGAGCGACGGCTTCTTCCGGCGGCAACGTTCCGCGCCTGATGCGCTCGCGCCCCTCAGCCAGAAAGTCCTCGACCTCATCCACCTTCTTGCCGATTTCCTGCGCGATAGAGTCGGCGGCCGCCAGATAAAGATTTTCCTTGCCGCCGAAGTGGTAAGCAATCGACGAAATATTGGTTCCGGCCAGCGCCGCAATGCGCCGCGTGCTGGCGCCCTCGAACCCCTGTGATCCGAATACGGAAACCGCCGCTTGAATCAGGCGGCGGCGCGTGTCGTCCTGCACTTTTTCAGCGGAAGGCAAGGAAGCGGGAGCGTTTTGCAGAGAGGCGGAAAAAGACATCCGCGTAGATTAAGCGTAACCCCTGCCTAAATCAATCGATCGATTGATTTAGATGTAACGAAATATATAGGATATCAGGGCTCATGGAGTAGGGGCGGCATCCTGCCGCCCGCACAAGCCGGTTGAATATTCAGTCTGCTCGCTTGCGGCTTATTTTTGTGGGATAATCGCGCTCACCGACCTTCTCAGGGAGTTCTCATGCGCGACAACGCTTCAGGCAAAGTATTGTTGAGTAATATCGAATTCATCCCCGGCTATGCCATTACCCGCCATCTCGGCTTGGTTCAAGGCAGCACGGTTCGAGCGAAAAACATTGGCCGCGACATGATGGCCGGACTCAAAAACATCGTTGGCGGCGAGTTGAAAGGCTATACGGAACTGCTGAACGAGTCGCGTCAGGAGGCGATCGACCGCATGGCGCAGCAGGCCGACGCCATCGGCGCCAACGCCGTTATCAATATCCGTTTCAGCACCTCAAATATCACCGCCGGCGCTTCCGAACTTCTTGCTTACGGAACCGCCGTCGTCCTTGAACAACGCAGTTAGGCAGAGCGATGGAAGGCCTCATCAAACTCGTCATCTTCGTTCTGCTGGTGCTCACCGGCCTGATCGTCGGCACGATACTTGAACGGCGGCACTACCGCTCGATAAAAAAACGGGAGGTCGAGTTGGGACACATTCTGGTTTTCACCGAGCGCATGCCTCCGCACCAATTTGCCGGACAACCCTTTCAACTGGTCAGCGGTTCTGTCGTCGTCTCCGGCGACTACTTCAAAACCGCCGCCGCCGGTTTGAAAAAAATCATCGGCGGGCGGCTCACCAGCTATGAAAGTTTGCTCGACCGCGGCCGCCGCGAAGCCATCCTCAGAATGAAAGAACAGGCCGCACAGTTTGGCGCTCAAGCCATTTTCAACGTCCGGTTTGAAACGTCCTCGCTCAACCAGAAAAGAAAAAACGGAATCATCTGCGCCGAAATGCTGGCGTATGGCACAGCATTGAAAGCGCCGCCGCAAGCCGCGAATGAAACAGGATTTTCGGCTAACAAAAATTTGCGCTAACCCGCATCGAACGCCGTGCCGCGCTACGAAAACCCTCCGATTCCGGAAGAAATCAACGTCAGCAAAACTTCCGCCTTCGGCGAATTTGTCAAGCTATCCATCATCCTCATCGTTTTCTGCGTCGCGCTGGTCGTCATCATCTTCGTCGGCATGCGTTATTTGGTGCCGCACATCCCTTTTCATTATGAAGTTTCGCTCGCCGAAAACTGGTCAAAGAAACTTGATGGCGACGCGCCGTCGCCTTCGCGTGAGTATCTGCAAAAACTGGCCGAGAACCTTGCCGCGCATATGGCCTTGCCCGCTGACATGCCTATCACCGTTCACATCAGCGCTTCTTCAACGCCCAACGCCTTCGCCACCTTCGGCGGCCACATCATCGTCACCCAAGGGCTTCTTGATCTCGTTGACAGCGAAAACGCGCTGGCGATGGTCTTGTCACACGAGATCGGCCATATCAAACACCGCGACCCCATCGTCGCCGCCGGCAGCGGCGTGGCCGTCTCCATCGTGCTGGCCATCTTGTTCGGCAACAGCGACATCGCCGCCATCAGCAACACCTCCGGCCTGCTGACCCAACTGAATTTCTCTCGCGCTCAAGAAAGCGCGGCCGATCAGGAAGCGCTCAAAGCTCTGACCCAATACTATGGACACACCAACGGCGCCGAAACTTTCTTCAAAAAAATGCTCGAAACTCACAAAGACGACCAAGCTCCGCCGGAATTTATCAGCACTCACCCCAATACCCCCGAACGCCTCGCCTGCATCGAAACCGGCAGCGCCCACGATTCACACGCGCCATTGACGCCGTTGCCGGATTTTGTCAAACATCCGCCGGCTTCTTCAAAGGCACCCTATCCCACAAGTGGGAGAGGGATAAGAACTCCCCTCGCCCGCTTGCGGGAGAGGGGAGGGAGGAGAGGGTAAAAGTGTTCAGGCTTAAATCAAAACCGCTCTAACAACGCTCCCCAAAAAAACACACGGCTCGATATACGAGCCGTGTGCCGACGCTTCCTCTCTTCACTTACAGCGAGCGTCCCTTCTCACCCCAACTGCTCTTCAACTTGTAATTCCCCGCGCTCTTGGCGCGGGGACTAAAATGCCAGGATGAGCCAAAATGCCAATGGAGAAGTTGACAAAGCAAGCCATTGCGCGTGGCAAATTCACTACCATGTGGTAT
>JAITBX010000097.1 GCA_031283405.1 Burkholderiales bacterium
GAAAACGTCGAGGCGGAAGTTGCCGACGCGGAAGATGCGGCGCTCTCGCACACCGAAGAGGAAATCGCTTACTACACGAAGATGCTGGAAGCGGCGCTCTTGGTGTCGGGCGAAGCCGTGCCGACGGCGCAACTGTGCAAACTTTTTGATCCGCCGTTGGCCGCGAACTTTGTCCGTCACTTGTTGACTGATTTGAAAGAGGTCTGGAAACCTCGGTTGGTCGAACTGGTGATAGTGGCGGGCGGCTGGCGTTTTCAGGGCAAGTCCGAAGTGCAGCGTTGTCTGGAGCGCTTGTCGTCGGAAAAATCGCCGCGCTATTCGCGGGCGGTGATGGAGACGCTGGCCATCATCGCTTACCGGCAGCCAGTGACGCGCGGCGATATTGAATCCATCCGCGGTGTTGCGGTATCATCGGGTATCATTAAAACGCTTGAAGACCGGCAGTGGGTGGAGGCTGTCGGTCACCGTGAAACACCCGGGCGCCCCGCCCTTTACGCCACAACAAAAAATTTTTTAAACGATCTCGGTCTGTGTTCACTGGCAGAATTGCCGCCGCTGGCCGAGTTGGATTCCTCACATTTATTGGAGATGCCTGATGCCCCAGCCAAGGCCGCTGAAGCCCCGCTTGCACTCGCAAGCCCGATTCTCAGCCAATTCGTCGAAGATTCAACAACCGAATCTGGCGATGCAAGGGTTCGCGGAAACCCTGCCGACCAAGATCAAGAAAACGACTGACGAAGTGTTTTCGGAACCGCAACGTCTGCACAAAGTGCTGGCGTCGTGCGGCTTCGGATCGCGTCGCGCGATGGAAGAATTGATCGTCGCCGGTCGTATCACGGTCAACCGGATGCCGGCGGAGATCGGTCAGAAAGTCGGGCCGGGCGACGAAGTGCGCATCAACGGCGAGCCGGTGAAGATTCGTTTTACCGAACCGCAGCCGCGCGTTTTGCTGTATCACAAGCCGGCGGGAGAAATCGTTTCGCGCGACGATCCCGAAGAGCGCGCTTCGGTGTTCGATCGTTTGCCGCCGATTCAGGGTGCCAAATGGATATCGATCGGCCGTCTCGACTTCAACACCGAAGGGCTTCTGCTGTTCACCAATTCCGGCGAACTCGCCAATCGCTTGATGCACCCGCGCTACGAAGTGGAGCGCGAATACGCGGTGCGAGTGATGGGCGAATTGAGCGAGGATCAGGTTCAGGAATTGAAAATCGGCGTCGAGCTGGAAGACGGGCCGGTGCGTTGCGAAAAATTGGTTGACGGCGGCGGCGAAGGCGCCAATCACTGGTATCACGTCGTTATCAAGGAAGGGCGCAACCGCGAAGTGCGGCGTTTGTTTGAAGCGCTGGGACTGATGGTGAGCCGCTTGATTCGCACCCGCTACGGCGTTATCAGCATGCCGAGCGTCGCCAAACGCGGCGATGTGCTTGAGCTTGAACAAGCGGAAGTGGCGACTCTGATCAAATCCGTCGGACTGAAAATGGCGGGCGGCGCAGTGAGTGCGGCGGCCAAGCCGTCGCCGGAAAAAAACACGCGGACGCCGTTCGGCAAAAAGAAAGCCGGCAATGGCGCAACACAAACCGAAATGCCCAAACAGAAAAAAGGCGCGCGTTTCAAAGTCGAGCGCGGGCATGTGCCGCGCTTCCTGAAACCGGGGTTCTTTCAGGCTTTTAACGCGCCGACAGACGAAGCGGCAATGCTCGACGGAGAAATCAACGACGCGCCAGTCAACGGCGCGGCAAGCGACCAAGCGGCCGACAACGAAGGTCGGCAACAGCGGCAACGGTCGCCCGGTCGCAGAGGCTTGTTCGGGCGCAAAGGCCAGCGCACGCCGAAACAGGCGAAGGAAAATAGCGACAACGGGACATTCGGCGCGGAACAAGAGACGCCGGACAGTGCTTCGGAGGTATGATGGCTGCGTAAGGCGCTCTGCAATCATAAGAATACGTGAGCGTCTGTAATTCCCAAGGCCGACGTTTGCCGGGAAAGCTTGCTTCTTTATACAGAATTTTGTATATTTGAACCATGAAAGCGCTGAAGTTTCGGGGTAGCGCCCGACGCGATTTGCGAGATTTTCCTGTTTCGGCACGACGGGAAGCCGGCTACCAACTCGACAGAGTGCAGCAAGGACTTGCTCCGATTGACTGGAGGCTAATGGTGACAGTCGGCAGAGGTGTGCAGGAAATAAGGATTCATGATGAAGCAGGCGCGTTTCGGGTGATCTATGTCGCCAAGTTTGCCGATGCGGTCTATGTTCTTCATTGCTTTCAGAAGAAAACGGAAAAGACCAGCAAGGCGGATTTGGATGTGGCCGCGAAACGCTACGCTGATTTGGTGCAGGAGCTAAACCCATGAGTAATGAGACTTTTACCAGTGTCTGGGATGCCATTGAGGACACGCCTGCCGAAGCGGAGAACATGAAACTCCGCTCAATATTGATGATGGCGCTTGAGCAGCATATTCACTCCAAAGGCTGGACTCAGACCGAAGCGGCGCGCCGGTTGGGGGTGACCCAGCCCCGCGTATCTGACCTGTTGCGTGGAAAAATCAACCTGTTCGGGCTGGAAACGCTCGTCAATATGGCCTCTGCCGTCGGCCTTCACGTTGAAATGCGAGTTCTGGAAGCCGTCCGACCACCATTTTGACAAAAATCCGAAAAATCTTTTATAATTAAAAGCTTTCCCCGTGGCGGGGATTTTTTCAATGGAGTCATTCATGTACGCGGTCATAAAAACCGGCGGCAAACAGTACAAAGTTGCGGCCGGCCAAAAATTGAGAGTAGAACAGATACCGGCGGACGTGAACGCAGAAGTGATCCTCGATCAAGTGTTGATGGTCGGGGAGGGCGACAGCGTACGTCTGGGACAACCCATGCTGGCAGGCGCGGCGGTCAAGGCGACCGTCCTCGAGCATGCTCGCGGGGACAAGGTCAAGATTTTCAAAATGCGGCGGCGCAAGCATTATCAGAAGCACCAAGGGCACCGTCAAAACTACACGCTGTTGCGTATCGACAGCATCGTCGCCTGAAAGGAGTCAAGCCATGGCACATAAAAAAGCAGGCGGAAGTTCCCGTAACGGCCGCGATTCACAGTCCAAACGTCTGGGCGTCAAAGTCTATGGCGGCGAAGTGATTCGCGCCGGCGGCATCATCATCCGGCAGCGCGGCACGCAAGTGCATCCGGGCGTGAATGTCGGTTGCGGCAAGGATTACACGCTGTTCGCCAAAGTGGACGGCACGGTGCAGTTCGCCGTCAAAGGTCCGAAGGGAAACAAATTCGTCAACGTCGTCGCGGCAACGACGGTGGCGTAAAGCGTTGTTGCTTGTTGCGCTTCAAACGCAGCGCGAACGAAACAAACTGCCGAATAAAAAACCCTGCGATATCGCG
>JAITBX010000117.1 GCA_031283405.1 Burkholderiales bacterium
CGTAATACCCACCACCCTTAAAGACTGTCCCCCCGAAATAGATATCTCTTGCGTAAAGTCTTCCGGTATAAACTGCGCTGGAGCATGGGTCGCCCGCAAAATCTCCGGCGGTCAAACCGCCTGTAAATTTATTGGCGGCATAAGCCACTACCCCAAAAGCTGCCGTCGGGTTGACATCGATCTGATACCCGTCATCCATGTCCTCGTACCAGCCATTGTCCGTCTGCCGTTTTGGCGGCGGATTGCTAGAACTATACATATTGTAAACTCCCGTTACTGGTTCCAACCCGCAAGGGTCTGAGCCTGTGGCACCACAGTTGCTGTTGTTGTCACGCGCTTTCCTGTCAGTAAAAAGAGACCCGGCCGGGTCGTCCACCGTGCTTTTATTTCCATCGCGAAAAGCGTAGAACGTGTTTCTCGGAGAAACAGCGGTCAGTTCATCGTTATTTCTGAATCCGCCCGTCCCGACAAACACCCAGCGCTTGTCGTCCCCAAATTCGTCTGTAACAAGCTGCACCCACGGTTCGGTCGTTACATGCTGGTAGGCGTTGTTTTTATCCTGAAGAATTGCCATCCTTGTCACGTTCTTGTCCCAATCTGCGAAGTTGCTGCTTTCCAAGTTGAACCGCCACAAATTGCCTTGCTGATCGGCGCCATAAACCGCAGTCACCAACTGATTGTGAAAATCCTCGACGTAGCCGGCAATAGACACGATTCCGAGCGGAGTGCTGGGGGAAGCGCCGCCATTATTCGGCGCATCCGGCGTTGGTATCTTGTGCAGCAATTTGCCGGTGATCACATCGACAAAGTACAGATACCCTTTCCCGTCCCCGCCGGTTCCGGCGCCGTATTTCGCCTGTTTGTCTCCAGCGCCGTTGTTGTATCCGGAAGGAAGAATGGCGACCCATTTGCCGTCAGGGTCCCCGTCGGTTTTGTACCCCCAATCCGCAGCTCTGGTTTTGGCAATAATTGCCCGCCCGTAGGTGTATCCCATATTGTCATCGGTAAACTCCCACATCACTTTTTGCGTTGCCGTGGTTCCTTCGTCTGCCGCAGCATTGGCATTGGTCACATCGAGCGCGTAGTACGAAGTTCCGCCCTTGCCCAAACCGCCGATCAGCACCGTTTTCCATTGGCTGGCAGAAGCACACTTCGTCACGGTACACACATCCATCACGCGAGGCGTTGCATTGACATAGAAATAGTGCCTGAACGGCCAATCGATGTCGGATTCCTGATGAATCAGATTGACGATTCCGGCCTGCTCGCGCGGACGGAAAATATCCGAAGGCATGTACGCCCATTTTTCTTTGAGATCGCCGGCAAGGGTTCCATCAAACGCATGCAGCATTCCGTCGTTGGCCGCCGCATAAACCATGGTGCTGCGGTTACTGTTAGCCTGATAAAACGCCTTATAACCCGGGTTCAAGGTTTCATCATAGCTGCACCCGGAAGAATCACAAGACGGCGCACTGACCACCACCGGTGAGGCATCGACAATATCGCCCAAGGGACCCGTGCCGAGACGAACCCGGAATTTGCCTGTAGTGTCGCCTTCTCTGCTCCGATCGCCGCGCAAATAAGCAATAACATTTGCCTGCAAAGCGGCTGCTATCGTCGGATCAGTCGCCGTCTCGCTCAACGTGCTCAGCATTTGCGCGCTTATGCCTGCCTGCGTAAAGGGAACAGGCGTTGCCGTCCCATTGCCGACGCCTCCTCCCGACCACTTCGTCGTAAAAATCTGGCGCGGGCTGTACCACGGCGTGGGATAAGTCGTCGATGCCGTCAACAGCTCGGCGAGTTTCTGTGCCGCCGTTTTTGGAGTAGGAACAATAGCGCTTTCAATACCGTCATTGCCGATGTTTTTCATCTCAATGTCGCCGCCCCACCCCGAACCAAAAGATGGCGTATAGGTGTATTTATCTCCCGCCACTGCCAAATCTACATTATTAAACGCGACCCCGGCGTTGGCTCCGCCGAGATTGAGAATGTCAGTCAGAATTTTTTTGAGGCCAGTGCTGAAGTCTTGTGTGGATTGCGCCGAAACATACGAACCAAATCCGTTGACTGACGCATGCCACAAGTCGTCAACCGAAGCAGCGTTACCGCCGGCGCCGGGGTTGGGCCAAACGTAAGTGCCATTTGTTCCGTCGCCCATTCTGGATAAAGTTGCAGTTTGATTCGACGAAGGCAAAGTCCCTCTCACCCCGAAGCCCATTCCGTAGAAGTTGAGGTGCGGCCATGTCGCCGGATCACGTGCCGTTACGCTGACCTTTCTCGTATTCTTGATTAAGACGCTAGAATCATAAGGGTCGGCAGCAGAGCCGCCCAAAGGCGTCATCCAATAATAAAGCGCCAAGTCTGCCAGCGTGGTCGCCGCTCCTTTGTAATCGCGAATGGGGTTCGGCCAGTTCTGCCCAGCTGCGGGCAACGGCCCGCCGCCATAAGAACCGTAAACTGCCGTGCCGGCAGCGGGAATGGCGAGAGTGGGCGGTGTGGCCGTAGGGTTCGCAAGTTTGAGAGCCGGAAGCGTCGTGCTGAGCGTCGTCCCATCCCAGTTACCGGAAGCCGTACCTGTCGGAGCAGGATCATTCCACATGCCGTCCGTAAACATGATTTCGTTGGATCGCTGGCAAGTGTAGGCCACAGGGCGATTTGCAGCCGTGCCGTTGTTATTAACAAACGCGTTCCCTATGGCGTTGAGCGCCTGTCTCAAAGGCGTATTGGTAGAAGCGCCGGCGACAAGCAGTTTATTGGTAAAACCTTCGCGATTGGTCGTGCCGCAAAAATTGTTTATGGTGACATAGCCGGCAGGCGCCGTATTAGTACCAGAGAGCGGGCTGATGGTGTTAAACGCCACTCTTGGCGGCAACGGGTTGCTGCAATCTGCCTGATCCGGAATGGCCTGCGTAAAAGCAATGGACGCCGCCGTTTTGGTTGCGGAAACGCGATTGCGATAATAAGCTGCCCAATTGGCGTAATTGGTCACTTCTTCACTCGCGGTACGGTAGATGTGTTGTGTCGTTCCCGTAGTCGCATCGTAATAAGAATGGTCAATCTTCTGAGCGCCCGAAATGGTTGACACGGCTCCTTTTATTATTACGTTGAGTTTCGGGTTGCTCGGGGTGGATAAATCGAAAACCACCAGATCGAACGCCGGAGTGCTTGTATTGTCCGCATAGCTTGCGTTATTGATCCCAGACGGAGAATAGTAATAAGGAATGGTGTAGTTGTTTGTCGCGTCGTAGTCGTCCTGACAATTCGGGAAGCTGATCGTGCCGTCGGCGGCAGTGCCAAAGGGAACTCCCGGGTTTGCAAAGCCATTAAACGGAGCGCTTGTCCGCGTCGAATTGCTTTTACACCATTTAACGTTGGTTCGGTAGTAATGGACAGGGATAGAATAAGCGTTGACGCCGCTTACTGCCGTCGAAACGAAGCCGGCGCTTTGCAACTGCGCTGACGTAACGCCTTTCAAATAATCGGTTGAAAGCGCATTGTATTGCGTCGTCGTGTAATAACACTTCTGTGTCGTCATGTCCACATTGACCGGACTTCCTTGCAGGGGGTTCCATGCAAGACCGGCGGCGGGGTAATTCCAATAGACATTAGCCCATGAAGCACTGGTGTTGAAGCTGGGAAAGGGAGTTCCATTTCCTCTCATGGGAGGATCGTAAGTAACCAGCGGATTGTAGGCAATACCGTTGAACGCCGACGCCATCATCGGCGGTTGCCCGTTCTGACATATCCCTTCGGTCGCCTGTACAATTTCGCCGGTGTTGTCGCCCCACCCGCCGGTAGGATACATCGTGCAACAATTGGGGCATGCGCCGTACCACGCCGCATTGTACAGATTGGGAGTTGCTTGATTTCCGCCAACACAATAGGGGCCGGAGCCATCAGGAAGAAAGTTGGTATCCCACCAATTGGCATTGGCGCCGCTCAAAATAGCCGGTTTCGCCGTCAACCAGGGCGCGTTATTTCTTACCCAAGTAAGATTCGCAACAAACTGATTCATTTGTGCGGTGTTTGAACACGGGCCATACGATAGATTAGTGCCGCCACTCATACCGCCAACAGCCGGCGGAACCGGCCCCGGTATCACACACGCTTTCTGAACCGTCAAGAGCGTGTCCGAGGAGTAAGTAGAACGCATACTTCCCGAATCATCGGCGGTCATCACGATAGTGGGAGGAACGCGGGCCTGGGTTCCCAAAGGCACATCTTCCAAAGTCACCGGCCCCGACGCAGCTTGGATGTCATTCCCCCACAGGATCAACGCCGGGAACAACGCGACGCACAACCAGTGAGAAAAAAATCCGGTTTTTACGGTTTTCGCAGTTTTCATGGTCACACCTACTGTATAGAATCCATTAGAGGAGAATAAAGGCTTGAACAAAAGAGACGGTACTATTGGGGCCATCGACGCGCACGCTGACGCGGTAAAACACGCTAGAGCCTGAACCGCCGCCCCCTCCTGTGAGTTTGAAACAATTTAGCTCATTGGCCTGATTGCACTTGTCTGTTTTGGCGCCGCCCACCCCTCCTCCGCCCAAAGGGCAATTCGTTGCGGTTGCCGCTCCGGCGACGCTGCACATTCTTTCGACCATGGTTCGTGTCGTGTTTCCCGCAGCGTCCGGCCCGTTCACGAAAACGCCCGTATTGGTCGCAGTTTGCAATAGGGCAGGAACTCCCTGAGCGCTTTCACCGGGCTGGATCGACGCATAATAACCAACGCCCCCTCCTCCGCCGTTGTTGTCCAGATACGCCGGGTTTCCAATCAAGTTGGCCGACCAGCCCGAGGCGCCCGACATAGCCGCCTGTATCGCTTGCACCCCTTGGCTCGCTGCTTCATCGGCTGCGCGCTTGAAGGAAATATTGCCCACTACCGCAACGGAGGTGTCCACCGATCGCATCATGCCCACTGCCGCAAGCATCATCGCCACCAGAATGACCATTGTTATCAACAGAACAATGCCTCGCTGGTGCTTTGGCTCCGAAGGACGCTGTTTAAATTTTTTCATAAAACACCTGACAAATTATCGTTAACGTTCCGGGCTTAACTCAAAACTTGCCCCATCTCTAATTCCATATGGTGTTGACCAGCGGAATCATGGTTTCATACATGCGATAACGATGACCTCCTGACGGAAGCGTTACCATGTTGGGCGTCGGGCACGCCGTTGCCCCTGTCGGGCAGTCCTGAGTCTGGAATTGCGTCAGCGTCGTCGGCAACGTTGCCGCTACCTTGCTGTCAAACTCCGGCTCATCTGACTGAACAATGATGGACAACCATACCGCCTTGATTTGCCGAACGGTGTCGAGTGAAGGCATATTCAGAATCGTCGCCGCGTCCCACGGGCTCGTGGCAAACGTCCATGTATCAACCGCCCCGATCACGTTGTTGCCGCTCAGGTTTGTGATTCCCCCTGCGGGAGCAGGAGCGATCCCATAGGCTGCTCGGAGGCTTATAACGCCGGTAACGACAGGATCGGTGCGAGTGCGATTCCATGTGCCGTTTGTCCCTAATGCCCAATCTTCCATTTGCAGGGTGTTGTTGTTATCAACGTAGAAATGGCGCCGCACCGGAACGCCGAGATTGACAAGCCAGTTACTGGCCGTCGGCGCGCTTGCGCCTTGAAGGTTTAACGTCACCAAACCTGCCGCATTAGCCGGGAAAACACCGTTGGGGAGCGCCGTATTTGGAACGAGATACGCCTGACACAACGCTCCCGCTGCTATCGCCTCTCCCGCTAGCGTTCCTGTGTCCACCAGAACGTCTCCTTGTTTGATGCCGGCAGGCGCTGCTATCGTCGTACCCGCTGCGACGGTAATGGCGACCGGCTCTGCATAAAATGTGGAATTGCCGGAAGACACATAGATATCGTCGTAGTTGGGGTTGCCTGTGTTGGGAACAATCAACACAGGAGTAGGACGAAAGCTGAAAGTGGCAGGCGTTGTCAACGATCCAAACGCCGTTCCCCACGTATTTCCGGCATTGGAGCAATTGGCGAGCAACGGCCCGTTTCCCTGCTGCCCGCTTATGCCTGCATTTATAATTCCGGAACCGGCGTTTTTGATATCGCTCTCCAACACAAAGATTGAATACAGTCCGGCAACTTGAGTATCGCCAACGGAAGTGACATTACGCTTCGTGCGCTCCGTCCCTTCATAGACCAGATACACCGCGTACATCGCAAGCACGCCGATAAGCACCGCCACCATCAATTCGATGATGCTCATCCCCTTTTGCCGGAAGAACGAATTTTTCATGGCGACCCTCTGCGAAAAAGCATTAGCGCTGTGATTTACAGGTTATAAGACACGATCGAAGATTGCGTATAAGTGTGGGAAATATCATTGTTTTCCCGATCGACCCAATTGATCGTGATCGTCACCGTCGCGCCAGGAACAGTAACCGGCAAACCTGTGGCCTGATTGGTAACCTGATCATTTGTGGCAACAATCGTAACGGTCGGCTGACTCGCTCCCGGGATCCCGGCAGTTACCTGAGTTGAAAAATCCGTATATCCGGGTCCGCCTGTTTCAAACTTCCCACTGATATCCGCAGCAACGGCGCCATTCATTACTGCCGCTGCCCATATTTTCCCCATGTAGGCACTGGCAAGATGAACCGCTTCGGCACGATATTGCACATCATCCGTTGTTTTCAGCGAGCTTGCCTGCAATCCAACCAGCGCCACGATGCCCAACGCGAAGAGAAGAATCGACACGAGAACCTCCAGAAGCATAAAGCCTCCCTCGCTTCTTTCTTTCGATCTCGTTTGTCTATGAGTTAGCAGAGATGATTTCATTTTCCGTGCCCTCCTCAAAATCTTTCACTCTATTGTTGCTGCGTTGCAATATTTGGGATCCGTTGTCGGGAGGCTGGGGCTGCACACCCTTATCCCGCGAACCCCGACATTGACGTTCATCTGAGCCACTTCAGTCATGCCGGTGCTGCTGCTGACTTGAACTTGCGCTATCCGGTTTGCCGATGCCGCAGGCCCTGTCGTTGCCGTCGTCGGCGCTGTCCAATTTGTATTGGACACAATCTTCCCCATCCCATCGAAAGTCACCGCATTGGCAGCTCCGTTCCCCGAATCTCTCGCCGGCGCATTGACGGTTGTCCAGTTTGAGCCGCCGCTTCCCCAAACAAATGTTTCAACCTCCTGAGCTGTCGGATTTATGTTTGGCGGCGTTGGAGGAATTTGCTCACGAATGATCCACTCATCGTTGTTGCCGGCGCCGCTCCTTGCCGTCATTACAAATTGCGTCAAATGGTTGTGGTTTATGGCGTTGAAGCGCGCTTTCTGCATCCCGCTTTCGATTGACTCGGCAACATTCTTTACCTTGGAATTTTCGAGATAAGTCCGAATACTCGGAGACGCCATCACCAAGAAAATCGCAAGAAGAGCAACCGCGATCATCAGTTCGATCAGTGAAAAACCCTGAATGCTTTTTCTCGTTTTCATGGTCTGCCTCGCGTTGTCAGCAAGAGCCGTCTTTTTTTAGTATCCAGCAAAATGGAGGAGTTCCCCCCACTTGGTCGACCGCTTTGGTGTGAGCCGTAGGCCAAACAGTGTTTGGTATGGCTGTTGTCACCTTTTTACCTGTTTGATCGATGGTGTAGGTAAAACCATCCACCAATGTACCGGCGTCTCCCTTTGCAGTTAACGTATAGGAACCTGCTGTGGGCGGGCTCGCGCTTGGATTCGGATCCGTAACACCACTGCAAGTAATTGTGAACTTCCCGGCTTGAACCGGATACGGGCTATCAGCGCCGATGCACATACCCGCATAGCCTCGCTTATCCATGAAGTACTGCTCCATCTTCACTTTTTCACTTGAAAGCCCCGCCAGCCCTTCCGGAATTGCTCCCCGCCGTAGGTAATCGATATAGCTCGGCACCGCAATCGCCGCCAGAATCGCAATGATCGCCACGACGATCATCATCTCGATCAGGGTAAATCCTTTGTTCATCGCTTTCACGCTCGACTCCTTTTCCCTCACTTTTGTCTGAGCTTTGCCTCGGCACTTTACTTCCGCGCTTTACTTCAGAAACCACCTTGGCATAACTTTATCTTACCCACTAGCTCACCCCATACAGGGAGCCGATGAACGGATCATGAAACGAAACAAACGGAATAAATTGTTGCATTTTATGTGACATTCTAACGCGGAAGGTTAAAACAATTCTTGCAAAACAATGTGTTATAAAAGCATTGTGAGATCGCGTCTGCGCTACCTCATCTCCCCGCCACCCCGAAACCCTCTGTTTCACGCCATTTCCCGGCTCTCGCGGCGATTGATTTCCCTCCCAAAGATGGCGAGGGCATTGCCTTTCCCCTGCCCTGCGGTCAACTTCGGCGGCTTCGCGTAAAATGCGGTTTTCTCTTTGCCCTTTATCCATGCCCTCACCTGTCCGCGTTCGCTTCGCTCCCAGTCCCACCGGTTTTCTGCATTTGGGCGGCGCTCGCACGGCGCTCTTCGCTTGGGCGTATGCTCGCCATTTTCAGGGGAAGTTCATCTTGCGGATCGAAGACACTGATCGTGAGCGCTCGACGCAGGTGGCCACGCAAGCGATTCTGGACAGCATGGCCTGGCTTGGCTTGAATTACGACGAAGGGCCGTTTTACCAAATGCAGCGGATGCCGCGTTACTGCGAAGTGATCGACGACATGCTGGCGCGCGGGCTGGCTTATCGCTGCTACATGCCGACCGGAGAGCTGGATGCGTTGCGCGAAGCGCAGATGGCGCGCGGCGAGAAGCCGCGCTACGACGGGCGCTGGCGCCCGGAAAACGCCGCCGGAAAAACGCCGCCTACCGGCGTTGCGCCGGTGATCCGTTTTCGCAATCCCGATGGCGGCGCAGTCGCTTGGGATGATCGCGTCAAAGGCCACATCGAATTTGCCAATGACGAACTTGATGATTTGGTGATAGCCCGTCCCGACGGTACGCCGACGTACAATTTTTGCGTGGTCGTTGACGATATTGATATGCGAATCACTCACGTCATTCGCGGCGACGATCACGTCAACAACACGCCGCGCCAAATCAACATTTTTCGGGCGCTCGGTTTTGAGCCGCCGGTGTTCGCGCATGTGCCGACGGTGCTCGGCGAAGACGGGCAAAAGTTGTCGAAGCGACACGGCGCAGTAAGCGTGACCGAGTACGACGATGCCGGTTATCTGCCGGAAGCGATGATCAACTTTCTGGCGCGGCTGGGCTGGGCGCACGGCAACGATGAAGTGTTTTCGCCGCAGGAATTTTGTGAATGGTTTGACCTCGACGCAATCAGCGCCGCGCCGTCGCGTTTCAATATCGACAAATTGCGCTGGCTCAATCAGGAACACATGAAGCGCTTGCCGCCCGAAACGTTGGGGCAGCGGCTTTTGCCGTTTCTCGAAAAGGAAAAGCTGGATGTTGCCGCCGGCCCGCCGCCGGCAGCGGTCGCCGAATTGTTCCGCGAGCGAACGGCGACGCTGATTGAAATGGCGCAGGCTGCCCGCTTTTTCTACACCGAGGTTGCGCCGGACGAAACGTTGCTGGCCGCACAGATTCAGCCCGCCAACCGCGCCGCGCTCGAAGAATTGTTTGCGCTGTTTGAAACCCTCCCCTGGAACCGCGAATCGCTGAATGCCGCGCTCAAGGACGCCTCCAAACAGCACGGTCTGAAACCGCCGCAAATCATGATGCCGATGCGGGCGCTGGTCGCCGGAACGCTTTCGACGCCGGCCATCGACGCCGTGCTGACCTTGCTGGGACGCGAGAAAACGCGGGAGCGGTTGCGCGCGGGGTTGCGATTGTAGGCGCCGCCGTCCTCGGCGTCCCGCTTGTGAAATCACCGGCAAATCAACGTAACGCAGCGCTTTCGTTTTTTACTCTACCGCAAAACTCTTACAACAAAACCACGCTGACAAAGCCGCATAAAATTCCGCCCCATTTTGTTATAAAATATCTCTTTCTCTGAACGGTCGCCCTATGACGAAGTTCGTCTTTGTTTCCGGTGGTGTGGTTTCCTCGCTGGGGAAGGGCATCGCCGCCGCTTCACTCGCCGCCATTCTCGCTTCGCGCGGTCTCCGCGTCACCAACCTGAAGCTCGATCCCTACATCAATGTAGACCCGGGTACGATGAGCCCGTTCCAGCACGGCGAGGTGTTCGTCACCGAAGACGGCGCCGAAACCGATCTCGATCTCGGTCACTACGAGCGTTTCACCGAGGTGCGGATGCACAAGCGCAACAATTTCACGACCGGCCAAATTTACGAAAGCGTGTTGCGCAAGGAACGGCGCGGCGCTTATCTGGGCGGCACGGTGCAGGTGATCCCGCACATCACCGATGAAATCAAGGAATGGATCATGCGCGGCGCCGGTGATGCCGAAGTCGCCATCGTCGAAGTCGGCGGCACTGTCGGCGACATCGAATCGTTGCCGTTTCTCGAAGCGGTGCGGCAGATGGGCATTACGCTCGGCCACGACAATTGCTGCTATATCCATTTAACGTTGGTGCCGTTCATCGCCACCGCCGGCGAAATGAAAACCAAGCCGACGCAGCACTCGGTCAAGGAGTTGCGCAGCATCGGCATCCAGCCGGACATCGTTCTGTGCCGCGCCGACCGTCCGTTGCCGGAAGGCGACCGCCGCAAGATCGCGCTCTTTACCAACGTCACGCCGGAAGCGGTCATTCCGATGCTTGACGCCGATTCGATTTACAAAATTCCGCTCAATCTTCACCATGAAAAACTCGACGAGATCGTTTGCAAAAAGCTGTCGCTCGACACGCCGCCCGCCGATCTGTCGAAATGGCGCGATCTGGTCGATGCGCTCGAACGTCCACAACACGAAATCACTATTGCGATGGTCGGCAAATACGTCGATCTGACCGAATCGTACAAGTCGCTGACCGAAGCGCTGATCCACGCCGGCATTCACACGCGAACCAAAATCAACATCGAATTTTTCGATTCCGAAGCGTTCGAAACCAGCAAAGACGTATCGTCGCTCGCAAAAGCCGATGCCGTGCTGGTGCCCGGCGGCTTCGGAAAACGCGGTGTCGAAGGCAAGATCGCCGCGATTCAATACGCGCGCAAAAACGGCGTTCCCTATCTCGGCATTTGCCTCGGCATGCAACTGGCGCTGATCGAGTTTGCTCGCCATCAGGCCGGTATCACCGACGCCAACAGCACCGAATTCGACGCCGATACGCCCAATCCGGTCGTGGCGCTGATTACCGAATGGCAAAACCGCGACGGCAAAATCGAACACCGCTCGTCCGAATCCGATCTCGGCGGCACCATGCGGCTCGGCGCGCAAACCTGCCGCACCCAACCCGACACACTGGCGCGCGCCATTTACGGCGAAGCCATTGTTGAACGTCACCGCCACCGCTACGAAGTCAACAACCATTACTTGCCGCGCATCGAGCAGGCGGGTCTCGTCGTCAGCGCCCGCGCCGCCAGCGACCGCGTCGGCGGCGGCCTGTGCGAAGTGATCGAGTTGCCGCAGCATCCGTGGTTTTTCGCTTGCCAGTTTCACCCTGAATTTACCTCAAGCCCACAACGCAGCCATCCCTTGTTTCTTTCGTTTGCGCGCGCCGCGCTGGCGCGCAAAACCGGAGCGAAAGCATGAAACTCTGCGGTTTTGACGCCGGCCTCGACCGCCCCTTCTTTCTGATCGCCGGCCCCTGCGTCATTGAATCGCTGGCGTTGCAACTTGATGTCGCCGGACAATTGAAAGAGATGACCGCCAAACTCGGCATTCCGTTCATCTTCAAATCGTAGTTCGACAAAGCGAACCGCAGCTCGCACGCCAGCTTTCGCGGCCCCGGCATCGACGAAGGCTTGCGCATTCTGACCGAAGTCAAACGCCAAATCAAAGTTCCGGTGTTGACCGATGTTCACACCGTCGAAGAAATTTCGGTCGTGGCAAAGAGCGTCGATGTATTGCAGACGCCGGCGTTTCTGTGCCGCCAAACCGATTTCATTCAGGCCGTGGCTCGCGCCGGTTTGCCGGTCAACATCAAGAAGGGGCAGTTTCTCGCGCCGGACGACATGAAACAAGTCGTCGCCAAAGCGCGCGCCGCCAGCGGCGCCGACAACATCCTCGTGTGCGAGCGCGGCGCTTCGTTCGGCTATCACAATCTGGTGTCCGACATGCGCAGCCTGGCGATCATGCGAGAAACCGGCTGTCCGGTCGTTTTCGACGCGACGCACTCGGTGCAGCTTCCCGGCGGACAGGGAACATCGAGCGGCGGTCAACGCGAATTTGTGCCAGTGCTGGCGCGCGCCGCCATCGCCGCCGGTATCGCCGGTTTGTTCATGGAAACACACCCGATGCCGGAAAAAGCGTTGTCCGACGGCCCTAACGCCTGGCCGTTGCCGAAAATGGCGGCGCTGCTCGAAACGCTGAAAGCGCTGGACGAAATCGTCAAACGCGCGCCGTTTGCAGAGAATACGTTGTTGTAGTTCCAGAAAAGATGGATGACGTGCTAAACGAATATCACTCCATTCAAGAGCAATTCAATGCTAACGCTCACATTGTAATTTGTCAGGGCGATGCTTTGGCAAGGTTGCGACAGTTGCCTGAAAACACTTTCAAACTGGTCGTGTCTTCTCCTCCTTACAACATCGGAAAGGCTTATGAAAAGCAAACCAGCCTTGATGATTATATCGAGTGGCAAAAAGATATCATCAGAGAAATGTTGCGAATCACCGATCAAGAAGGAAGCATTGTTTGGCAGGTAGGCAATTATGTGGATGCCGGAGAAGTCTTTCCGCTGGACATCTATTTTTATCCCCTCTTCAAAGAATTGGGAATGCGCCTGCGCAATCGTATCATTTGGCACTTTGATCACGGCTTGCATGCCAGCAAGCGATTTTCGGGGCGTTATGAAGTATTGCTCTGGTTCACAAAGAGCGACCATTACACATTCAATCTGGACGCGGTTCGTGTGCCCTCCAAATACCCTGGGAAACTTCACTATAAAGGTGAGAAAATCGGGCAACCGAGCGGAAACCCCTTGGGAAAAAACCCCTCCGACTATTGGCAAATCATCAGCAATGAATGGGAGACTGGGCGTATTGAAATACCCAATGTCAAATCCAATCATCCTGAAAAAACAGAGCATCCCTGTCAATTTCCGGTGGAACTGATAGAGCGCTGTGTTCTGGCGCTTACCAACGAAGACGATTGGGTCTTGGATCCGTTTGGCGGAGTAGGCAGTAGCGTAATTGCCGCCATCAAACACAACCGGCGCGGCATGATGATCGATCGGGATGCAAGTTATAACAAGCTCGCCAAAGAGCGAGTCAATGCTTTTCAGAACGGGACATTAAAAATTCGTCCGCTTGGCAAACCTGTACATCAGCCCACAGGCAAAGAAAAAGTTGCAAAAATACCGGAGCTATGGCTCGGCCAAAATCAGGGACAGCTTTTATGAAAATCGTTGCTCATTTTGATTTTAACGGCGGAGAGAAAAAGGTATCGCGGAAATACAAAAACGAACTCGCCGAAATCACGTCTGCCATCAACGCTATTGATGCCAAGCGATGCAAGACAAAAATCAGCAAAGAGAAAACCATGCCTGGGCGAGCGCTTTTTTCGCCCTCAAAACTTAACAAGGAATTCAAGCGGCTGCTCTATCCAATGGGTTGGGTAAGCCATAACGTGCCTTGCGACTATGTTTATGGAAAGACGCTAGACGGTTATGTCCCCATGAAACGATCTTCTGCAAGACCCTTTCGAGAAATGGATTTCATAAAGAATGGGAAAAAGCTGGGAGTAGAGGTTCAGTTCGGGAAATATTCTTTCATGGTCTATAATGTCTGCGCAAAAATGACGATCTTCAAGAATCTTGGGTTGATCGACGCCGGTATTGAGATTGTCCCCGTAAAGCATTTTGCCGATGAAATGAGCACAGGCGTTTCGTATTTCGAGCAGTTTGCGTGGGATTTGACGATGCGAGGCGTTTCGGATATTGACATCCCTGTGCTGATCCTCGGAATTGACGCTTGATCTCGTCACATACTTTATTTAAGGCCAATCACTTTACTTTCAACCAAAAAACTCAGACAGGAACTTTCTCATGAGCGCCATTGTTGACATCATCGCCCGCGAAATTCTCGATTCACGCGGCAACCCCACTGTCGAAGCCGACGTCGTTCTCGAATCCGGCGTTTCCGGCCGCGCCGCCGTGCCGTCCGGCGCTTCAACCGGCACCAAGGAAGCCGTCGAATTGCGCGACGGTAACACCAGCCGTTATGGCGGCAAAGGCGTGCTGAACGCCGTCAACCACATCAACACCGAAATCTGCGAAGCAGTTATCGGGCTCGATGCCAGCGAACAAGCGTTCATCGACCGCACGCTGATCGAACTCGACGGCACCGAAAACAAATCGCGGCTCGGCGCCAACGCCATCCTCGCCGTCTCTTGCGCCATTGCCAAAGCGGCGGCGGAAGAAACCGGTTTGCCGCTGTATCGCTACCTCGGCGGTATCGGTGAAATGGCGTTGCCGGTGCCGATGATGAACGTCATCAACGGCGGCGCGCACGCCAACAACAA
>JAITBX010000151.1 GCA_031283405.1 Burkholderiales bacterium
CCTGACTCGCCGCGAGGCCATACCACTTCACGGCGGCCACATAGTTCTGCGTGACGCCGCGACCATTTGCGTACATCCAGCCGAGATTGTTTTGCGCGTCTGCCTTTCCCTGCTCCGCCGCAAGGCTGTACCACTTCACCGCGTCGGCGTCACTCTGCGCGACGCCGTGCCCCTGATCGTACATCCAGCCGAGGTTGTTTTGCGCTGCTGCATTTTCTTGCTCTGCCGCCGCGCGAAACCACTTCACGGCTTCGGCGTCGCTCTGCGCAACGCCATTGCCTTCTGAGTACATCCAGCCGAGATTGTTTTGCGCTTCCGCTTTTCCCTGCGCCGCCGCGAGGCTGTACCACTTCACGGCTTCAACATCGCTTTGCGCAACGCCTCGGCCAGCTTCGTGCATCACGCCGAGATTGTATTGCGCGGTGGCGTCGCCTTGCGCCGCTGCCGCGTTGTACCATTTCACGGCCTCGACATCATTCTGCGTGACGCCCGAGCCGGTGCCGTACATGAAGCCGAGATTGTGTTCGCCGATCGCGTGTCCCTGATTTGCAGCTTTGGCGTACCACTGCACGGCGGCGGCATCGTTCTGTGCAACGCCGTAACCGCCGGCGTACATCACGCCGAGATTGTTTTGTGCGCTAGCGTTTCCTTGCTCTGCCGCTTTGGTGTACCACTTCACCGCCTCATCATCGCTCTGCGCGACGCCGCGACCGTTGGCGTAGATCACGCCGAGCTTGTATTGCGCGGCAGCATAGCCTTGCTGTGCCGCTTGGGTGTACCACTTCAAGGCTTCGGCGTCGCTCTGCGCGACTTCTTCGCCTTTGGCGTAAATCGTTCCAAGCTGATATTGTGCTTTGGCTTCGCCCTTCTTCGCCGCGTTCATTACCGTTTCCAGATCCGGCGAAGGTTTGGCGTGCGCGGGGCGATTGGGCGCGGAAGCATGGGCGGTCTGAACATCTTCATTGCCCTGTTCCGCCGTATGTTTCAAAGGAGGAACGCTGGTGCAAGCCACCAGAGAAACCGCAGTGAACAGCGCGATGGCGTTTTTGGATCGCGGCCATAGCACTGTTTGCTTCATGGGTTGTTTTGCAGCGATGGCCGTTTCGTAAGAGACATCAAAAGACATTTTGCAAGCTCCTGATTTTGGGGATCGTTAAATTTGCGACACGTTTTTTGAAAATGAAAAAGATGAGGCATCGTAACACGTCTTTTTGCCTTAATAGGTAAAGGCAATGTCTTTTTAGCGTAAAGGGAGGTAGCCTCAAGGGCAGGCTGACGTTGCACTTTTTGCCCGGCTATGCGCCAGACTTGAATCCCGATGAGTTGGTTTGGAGTTACGCCAGGCGCACGGGTGTCGCGCGTAGTCCGCCACGCGCCGGGAAGAAACTGGCGGATCAGGGGCACGCGCAATTGGCCAATATCGCCGCTCAACCTGATTGGGTTCGCTCGTTCTTCAAACATCCAAGTGCCGTCTATATTACTGACTTATGAGTAACGTTGAAACTCGAGAGGTTTAGTTTCTCCAAATTTTTCTTATGCTTCGCCACGATATTTTCGTTAAAAAATACTTTTGCTCTCTTCAAAACTTCTTTTTTATCTGCGTCATTCATTTTGCTATTCCTGTTTATAGAGTGAGAATTGTTGCCTACCCCCCAATATACGACATCTCAATCCTCTGCGCGCGCGGGGTGTTGGCGGTGCGCCGCTCGGAGTAGTTGTCGTCGCGGCTTTGCCACGCGGCGGCGATGGCGCGGAGCAGGGTGTCGTCGTCGGCATCGCTGCGAAGCAGGGCGCGGATGTCGTAACCGTGATCGGCGAAAAGGCAGGTGAACAACTGGCCGTTGGCGGACAGTCGCATCCGCGTGCAATCGCGGCAAAACGCTTGGGTGACTGAGGCGATCACGCCGATTTCGCCGCTGCCGTCTTTGAAGCGCCAGCGTTCGGCCACTTCGCCGTGGTAGTTGGGATCGACAGGTTCGAGCGGAAATTCGGCGTTGATGAGGGCGACGATTTCGGCGGCGGAGATCACGTCGTCCATTCGCCAGCCGTTGGTGGCGCCGACATCCATGAATTCGATGAAGCGCACGATGTGGCCGCTGCCTTTGAAGTGACGAACCAGCGGCAGGATGGCGCTCTCGTTGATGCTGCGTTTGACGACGGCGTTGATTTTGATGGGTGTCAGACCGACGCGCGCGGCGGCGTCGATGCCGTCGAGCACGCGGGCGAGCGGAAAATCCACATCGTTCATACGGCGAAACATGGCGTCGTCGATAGCATCGAGGCTGACGGTGATGCGTTGCAGCCCGGCATCGCGCAGACTTGGCGCTTTCTCGGCGAGGATCGAAGCGTTAGTGGTCAGCGTCAAGTCGATGCCGTCGATCGTTGCCAGCATTTCGATCAGGCGCTCGATGTTTTTGCGCAGCAACGGCTCGCCGCCGGTCAATCGAATTTTGCGCACGCCCAAGCGCGCAAAAAGTTTCGCCAGGCGAGTGATTTCTTCAAAGCGCAGCACTTCGCTGTGAGACAGGAAGGCGTGGTCGCGGCCAAACGCGCTTTTGGGCATGCAGTACATGCAGCGAAAGTTGCAGCGATCCGTCACCGAAATGCGCAGGTCGCGCAGAGGACGCTGCCGTTGATCGAGAAGGGGATTCGGCAAGGTTGCGGACGAAGTTTGCCGAAACTGTCGTTGCGCAAATTCAGAGGCGTCGAGCAAAGACATCGTTTTTTTCATGGCTTATTTTCCCCGATATCGGACTTTAAAGCGTTTTTGATTTGGGAGGCACATTCTTTATTTTCTCACGGCGTGATGCGGTTGGCAGAAGCCAAGCTCACCCCTCACCCGGCCTTCGGCCACCCTCTCCCACAAGGGGAGAGGGAACCCCATACGGGCGGGTTTGAAACTCGCCCTTACAAAACCGGAAAATTCAAAACCAAAACCCAACGGCTGGTAAAATCACGCTTTGCCGCGACCGCCGAGCCGGCGTCGCGTGGTGGTGGGGCTGTTGCCCAAGCGCGGCGTATCGGAAAGGTTGCGGAGCCGGCGCGCCGGCGGTTTCGTTGCCGGTTTCGTTTGCTGAAACGGCGCTTTGCCACTCGCAGTGCGGTCAAATGACGAACGGCGTCCGGCGTAAGGTTTTGATTCTTGATCTCTGAATCCTGATTCCTTGCGGGCGGGTTTGAAACCCGCCCCTACGCCCTGATCCCTGATGTCTGATTCTTGCTGTCTTGATCCCCGCGAACGGCGTCCGGCGTAAGGTTTTGATTCCTGATACTCTGATGCCTGATATGCCTGCTCCCGCGCTTGCCGCGCCGACAGCGGTTTGATGGCTTGCCCGCGACGGTTGATGGCGCCGGGAAGCGCTTTTTTTGCCGAGGCTTTTTTGGCAGGGCGCTTGGCCGCGCATTTGGCTACTTTGGGCGCGGCTGCCTTCTTGGGCGGCGCCGGTCGCCAGAGGACGATCAGCTTGCCCAAGTGCTGCACCGGCGCGCAGGCCAGTTGCTCGCAGACGGCAAGTTGCATCGCTTCGCGTCCGGCGCGATCGTCGTTGAAAATACGCACTTTGATAAGCTCGTGGGCGTTCAGGGCGCGGTCGATTTCGCGCAGCACGGTGGCAGTCAGCCCTTGTTGGCCGATCATGACGACAGGATTAAGGTAGTGCGCCTGGGCGCGCAGCGCGCGGCGTTCGGCAGGATTTAGTGTCAACATGCGGCAAGTGTACCTGAAGAGGCCAAGATGTGCTGAATAAGTCGAGAGGAATGGATGAATGCCCCATTCCAACCTTCCCCCAGAAGGGGAAGGAGCGCAGCGTGTGGGTATGATGAACAAAGTTTTTGGAGTGAGGTTGTGAAGGATGTCGAGTCTCAATAAAAGCGGCAAGAAGCATCGTTTCGGCAAGGCGTGGATGCACGAGCATGTGAACGATCCGTATGTCAAGGAAGCGCAGCGGCGCGGTTTTCGCTCGCGGGCGGCGTTCAAGTTGATCGAGTTGGCGGATCAGGATCGCTTGCTACACCCGGGCATGACGGTGGTGGACTTGGGATCGGCGCCGGGAAGCTGGTGTCAGGTGGTGCGCGAGCGGCTGGGCGGACAGGCGAAAATTATCGCTATCGACCTGCTGCCGATGGACGGGATGAATGGGGTTGAGTTCATTCAGGGCGATTTTGCGGCAGAAGAAGGTTTGCAGGCGTTGCGGAAAGCGCTGAAAGGCGAACCGACCGATCTTGTTTTGTCGGACATGGCGCCCAATCTATCAGGAGTGGAAGCGGCGGATCAGGCGCGCTCGATCGCTCTGGCTGAACTGGCGCTGGATTTTGCTGTGCAACATCTGCGCTCCGGCGGCGATTTCGCGGTCAAGCTCTTTCAGGGCGCGGGCAGCGATGCCTTCCGGCAACAGGCGGCGGTGCATTTCGACAAGGTGTACATGCGCAAGCCCAAGGCGTCACGCGGGCGCAGCCGCGAGATTTATGTTGTCGGGAAAGGGTTTCACGGGACGGCATGACGGCGAGAGGAACGATGTTTTACCGGCAGTGACAGCCGTGGGGGCTGGTTCTGAAAGGGCTGCGCCGTTACAATACTATGTTAAACCGAAACATAGCGGCGGTTTCCTAAGCAAGGAGCAGACATTGAATAGTTGGGTAAGGAATTTTGGCATCTGGCTGGTGGTTCTGGCGGTTGTGCTGATGGCGGTCAGACAGATCGACAATCAGCAAAGCACCGGCGGACCGATCGCTTATTCCGATTTCAAGGAACAGGCGAAGAGCGGCAGCGTCGAATCGGCGGAGATCGACGGGCAAAAGATCATCTGGAAAGACCGGAGCGGCAACAAACACGTCACTTACAGCGCCAACGATTTGTGGATGGTCGATGATCTGATAAAAAATGGCGTCAAAGTCGAAGCGAAAGAAGCGGGGCGTAATTGGCTGATCGAGGTTCTGGTGACGTGGCTGATTCCGGTGCTGCTGTTTATCGGCCTCTGGTTTTTCGTTATGCGGCAGATGCAGGGCGGCGGCAAAGGCGGCGCGTTTTCATTCGGCAAGAGCCGCGCGCGAATGCTCGACGAATCGAACAACGCTGTGACGTTTGCCGATGTTGCCGGTTGCGACGAGGCCAAAGAGGAAGTACAGGAACTGGTTGACTTTCTGAAAGACCCATCGAAGTTTCAGAAACTCGGCGGTCGCATTCCGCGCGGCGTATTGATGGTCGGCGCGCCCGGCACCGGCAAAACCTTGTTGGCGCGGGCGATTGCCGGCGAAGCGAAAGTGCCGTTCTTTTTGATCTCCGGTTCTGATTTCGTCGAGATGTTCGTCGGCGTCGGTGCGGCGCGCGTGCGCGACATGTTCGATCAGGCGAAGAAGAACGCGCCCTGTATCATTTTCATCGACGAAATCGACGCGGTGGGGCGTCAGCGCGGCGCCGGCCTAGGCGGCGGCAACGACGAGCGCGAGCAAACGTTGAATCAAATGCTGGTCGAGATGGACGGTTTTGAAGCCAACGCGGGCGTGATCGTCATCGCGGCGACCAACCGTCCCGACGTTCTCGATCCGGCGCTGTTGCGACCGGGGCGTTTCGACCGGCAGGTGGTGGTGCCGTTGCCGGATATTCGAGGTCGCGAACAAATTCTGAAAGTTCACATGCGCAAAGTGCCGCTCGCCAACGATGTCAGAGCGGACATCATTGCGCGCGGAACGCCGGGTTTTTCCGGCGCCGATCTCGCCAATTTGGTGAATGAAGCGGCGCTCTTTGCGGCGCGCGCTAACAAACGGCTGGTCGATATGGCGGATTTCGAGGCCGCCAAGGAAAAGATTTACATGGGGCCGGAGCGTCGTTCGATGATTCTCACCGAAGATGAAAAACGCGCAACGGCGTATCACGAATCGGGGCATACCGTGGTGGCGCGTTTGCTGCCGGGAACCGATCCGGTGCACAAGGTGACAATCGTGCCGCGCGGACGGGCGCTGGGGCTGACCTTGCAACTGCCGGAGCGCGACCGCATCAGCTTGTACAAAGATCAGATGTTGAATGAAATCGCCATTCTGTTCGGTGGTCGCGTGGCGGAAGAATTGTTCGTTCACCGGATTTCTACCGGCGCGTCGAATGATTTTGAACGCGCCACCAGCATGGCGCGCGATATGGTCACGCGCTACGGAATGTCGGAAAAAATGGGAGCGATGGTCTATGGCGAGAATGAAGGCGAAGTGTTTCTTGGTCGTTCGGTGACGACGCACAAGAATGTTTCGGAAGCGACCATGCAGCAAGTCGATGCGGAGATTCGTTCGATCATCGACGCGCAATACGCGCTGGCGCGCCGCCTGCTCGAAGAAAATAGCGACAAGGTTGAAGCGATGACGGCGGCGCTGATGGAGTTTGAAACGCTCGACGCCGACCAGATCGCCGACATCATGGAAGGAAGGGTCGTGCGGCAACCGAAAGTGAGCGGCAACGATGCGTCCAGTTCGTCCGGCAGCGGCGGTGCGGCGATCAAGCCCGACGCAACGCCGTCGGCCAAACCGGCGTGATGATTGAACGCGCTGAATGAAAGAGGGCGCGAATCGGCGCCCTTTTTTGTTTTGAAGGATTCATGCAGTTTTGTTTTCAAAAAGATAAAGGCGAATCAAAAGTACTCCGTGATCGAGAAACCGGAAATGAATGAAAGGATGAATAAAAAAATCGCCACGCTGACATTGGGCGCTCATCGTCTTACGCTCGATCATCCTCGCGTGATGGGCATTCTCAACGTCACGCCGGATTCTTTCGCCGGCAACGGTGTGTTGCCGAGTTTCGAGCAATCGCTGGAAAAGGCGTTGATGATGGTCGAGGACGGCGCTGACATGATCGACATCGGCGGCGAATCGTCGCGGCCGGGCGCGTTGCCGGTTGACGTTGACGAAGAGTTGCGGCGGGTGTTGCCGTTGATCGAAGCGTTGGCGGCTTGCGATGTGATGGTGTCGGTGGACACGGTCAAACCGGCGGTGATGAAAGCGGCCATCGACGCCGGCGCGGTGATGGTCAACGACATTCAGGCGTTATCATCGCCGGAAGCGTTGGCTGTCGTGGCGAAGAGTCAGGCGGCGGTGTGTTTGATGCACATGCAGGGAATACCGCGCGTGATGCAGGATGCGCCGGTGTACGATGATGTGGCGGCAGAGGTCATGGCGTTTTTATCGGCGCGGGCGCGGGCGCTGGAAGCGGCGAGCGTGGCGCGCGAACGGATCGTGATCGATCCGGGGTTTGGCTTCGGCAAGACTGTGGCTCATAATCTGACTTTGATGCAAGCGTTGCCGAAACTGGCGGCGCTGGGTTATCCGCTGATGGCGGGCTGGTCGCGCAAATCGACATTGGGGAATTTGACCGGCCGCGCTGTCGATGATCGTTTGGCGGCGAGCATCGCGGCAACGCTGGCGGCGGTGGCGCAAGGCGCGAACATTGTTCGAGTGCACGATGTTCGTGAAACGGTCGATACGTTGAAAGTGTGGCGCGCGATGATGCGCAGAGATCAGGGCGTTAAAGACCCCTTTTGAAAGGGATCGCCCGACGCAGGAGGGCGAGGGTTTGGCGATGCAACACAAACCCTCGCCCCTTCGGGGCACCCCTTTTGAAAAGGGGGCAAAATAGAGGACAGGACAAGCGATGACGAAGCGACGGTATTTTGGAACGGATGGCATTCGCGGGCGTGTCGGCGCCACGCCGATCACGCCGGATTTTGCGTTGAAACTCGGCTGGGCGGCGGGGCGCGTGTTAGCGCGTTCGGTCGATGTTCGCAGCGCCGATCACGCCGGCGTGTTGATCGGCAAAGACACGCGCTCGTCCGGCTACTTGCTGGAGGCGGCGCTGGAAGCGGGCTTGTCGGCGGCGGGCGTCGATGTGTATTTGACGGGGCCGTTGCCGACGCCGGCGGTGGCGTATCTGACGCGCGCGTTGCGACGCTCGGCGGGTATCGTTATCAGCGCGTCGCACAATCCGTATCCCGATAACGGCATTAAATTTTTTTCTGCGGCCGGCACCAAGTTGCCCGATGAAGTGGAAGCGGCGATCGAAGAAGAGCTTGATCGACCCTTGCGTTGCGTTGACGCCGACGCGCTCGGCAAAGCGTGGCGCGTCAACGATGCGGCGGGACGCTATATCGAATTTTGCAAAAGCACATTTCCCAACGAACTGGATTTGAAAGGTTGGCGCATCGTCGTCGATTGCGCGCATGGCGCGGCTTACCATATTGCGCCGCCGGTATTGCACGAGCTGGGCGCAGAAGTAATCGCTGTCGCCGCCAAACCGAACGGACTCAACATCAACGACGGCGTCGGCGCGGTACACACCGCGTTTCTTTCCGAACAAGTGAAAGCGCACAAGGCCGACCTCGGCTTGGCGCTCGACGGCGACGGTGATCGTCTGATGATGGCCGACGACAAAGGCCGCATCTACGACGGCGATGTGTTGCTCTACATCATCGCTCGCGATTATCAGCGACGCGGCGCGGCGATGGAGGGCGTTGTCGGAACGCTGATGAGCAATCTCGGTTTTGAGCAAGCGTTGTCGCGTTGCGGCTTGGCGTTGGAGCGCGCTGCTGTCGGCGATCGTTATGTGATGGAACGTTTGTTGCAAAAAGGCTGGCTGCTCGGCGGCGAAAATTCGGGGCATTTGATTTGTCTGGACAAGCACAGCACCGGCGACGGCATCGTCGCAGCGCTGGCGGTTTTGCGGGCGCTGATCGAGCAAGGCGCATCGCTGGAAGAAGCGGCGCGCGAAATCACGCTGTATCCGCAAACGCTGATCAACGTGCCGCTGAAAGCGGGCTGGCGCTGGCAAGACAGCGCGCCGTTGCGCGCCGACGAAAAGGCGATGGCGGAGACGCTGGGACGGCGCGGCCGCTTGCTGTTGCGAGCGTCGGGAACCGAGCCGCTTTTGCGAGTGATGGTCGAAGCGGAAGACGAAACCTTGGCGCGCACTTCGGCGAAACATCTCGCCGAAGCGGTCGAGAAAGCGATGCGGGAAACCAGGTAAAATTTGCGCAGGTTGCGAAAATGGAAAACACGACACCGAGCGTAATATCGAGCGCAACACCGAGCGATGCAACCGCCGTTGCAGCGCCTCCCGTTGCGTCGAAGCCTGTTGCCGCAGAGAAAAAATTTGCGCAGTGGCTTGAGCGTGTGCGTTCCGCGTACAGCGAAGCGGAGTTGGCTTCGTTCACACGCGCTTACGACGAGATGCGTCAAAGCGTCGGCGACGGCGTCAACGAAGCGGGCGAGGCGTGGCCGGTGTACGCGCTGGG
>JAITBX010000166.1 GCA_031283405.1 Burkholderiales bacterium
CCCAGCGCCTGCATTTCATCCTTGAGCCGGTCGAGCCTGGACTGCGTGCGCGACACCAGAATCAGGTTGAAGCCGCAGCGCGCCAGCTCCCGCGCAAAGGCTTTGCCCAACCCGTCGCCTGCGCCGGTGATGAGCGCCCAGCTTGCGGGGCCAAAACGCCCGGCCAGACGCTCCCCAGCCAAACGCCGAGGCAGCCAAAGATAAAGCCAAAGCCAGCGGCACAGACGCGCCAGCGCCCAAAGCAAAAGCGCCGCGCCGGCTGCTTGCAGAACAACGCAGAAATCCATCGTCATCGCAGGCGCTCCCGAACGTGAAAGTGAAGATCGGCCCATGATGCCCGGCCCAATGATCGCGCAAGGCAGAGTTCACGAGCATGGGCCGCAATATGGCACAGGGTAGGCCGCGAGGCAAATGCCCTACGTTCGCTGCTGCGCTACCGTCGCCTCACGGCTTGCCAAGCCCGTGTCTTTTGATATACACTTTGATATGTACCCACATTCGACAGGAGACGGCGACATGTCACTAACCGCCAAAATTTTTACTACCGGCCGCAGTCAGGCGGTACGTTTGCCTCTCCAGTACCGTTTCGAGGAGAAAGAGGTTTACATTCGCCGGGATGCCGTGACAGGCGATGTCATTTTGTCTCGCCGGCCATCCTCATGGAAAGGCTTTTTCGCCCTTGACGCGACAACGGACGTGCCGCCCGACTTTATGAGCGAAGCCGATCGCCATCAAGGTGAACACTCGCGCGATCCGTTCAAGGACATATCGGCGTGACGATCTATCTGCTCGATACCAACATCGCAAGCCACATCATCAAAAGCGATATTCCGCGCGTTCGGGAGCGCCTTGTCGCGGCGCCGATGCACAGCATTGCGGTGTCGGTCGTGACACAAGCCGAGTTGCTGTACGGCGTCGCCAAGCGCGGCCACCCGCAAGGACTTGCAACCAAAGTTCGTGAGTTCCTTGCGCGTGTGACGATTTGCCCGTGGACGACCGAGGCTGCTGTTGCCTACGGAATTTTGCGCGCCGCTTGTGAAGCCGATGGGGTCACGCTGGCGCCCATGGACATGATGATCGCTGCGCACGCGAAGGCGCTGGCCGGCGGGCAGGGGCAGCCGCAAGTCGTTTTGGTGACGCGAGATGCGACGTTTTCGCGGATACGACCGGATAGCGGCTTGACCCTTGAGGACTGGACAGTTTGATCGCCGATAACCCGTGACTGAATCGGTGGCGCGCAACGCGCCATCATGCAAATCCCACTAACCCATCGTCATTGCCGGCCGGAAAGATAGCGGAATCGCTTGCTTCGCCGGCTTTTCCTCCGTACCATCGCACGCCAGAACCGGTAGTTTCCGCGCCGGAAACGATGTTGGCATTCTCTGACACTTTCGACATTATGGGCAAAAATCTGATCATCGCTGAAAAACCGTCTGTCGCCGCCGATATTTCGCGGGCGCTCGGCGGTTTCACTCGCCATGGCGACTATTACGAGAGCGACGACTATGTTCTCTCGTCGGCGGTCGGCCATTTGCTCGAAATCGGGATGCCGGAGGAGGAGGAAGTCAAACGCGGTAAATGGACGTTTGCTCACTTGCCCGCGATTCCGTCGAAGTTTGATCTGAAGCCGATCGAGAAAAGCGCCGACCGGCTGAAAACGCTGCTGAAGCTCATCAAGCGCAAGGATGTGACGACGCTGATCAACGCTTGTGATGCTGGGCGTGAGGGCGAGCTGATTTTTCGTTACATCGTCAGTTACGCCAAAACCGATAAAGCAATTTTCCGGCTGTGGTTGCAATCGATGACCAAAGCGGCCATTTGCGAGGGCTTCGAGGCGTTGCGCAAAGATAAAGACATGCAGCCGCTGGCCGATGCGGCGACGTGCCGCTCGGAATCCGATTGGCTGGTCGGCATCAACGGCACGCGGGCGATGACCGCGTTCAACTCCAAATCGGGCGGTTTTCAGTTGACGACGGTAGGAAGGGTGCAGACGCCGACTTTGGCCATTCTCGTCGAGCGCGAGAAAAAAATCCGCGCGTTCGTGCCGAAACATTATTGGGAATTGATCGGCACGTTTCAGGCGAAGGCGGGCGAATACACCGGCCGCTGGTTCGATGAAAGTTTCAAGAAGCAGGACGATGCGCCGGACTTGCGCGCCGAGCGGTTGTGGAGTGAAGCGAAAGCGAAAGACATCGCCGCGCGTTGCCTGGGACAACCGGCGACGGTCGAAGAAGAAGCGAAGCCTTCCACACAAAATTCGCCGCTGCTCTACGACTTGACGACCTTGCAGCGCGAGGCCAACACGCGGTTCGGTTTTTCGGCGCGAACGACTTTGTCGCTGGCGCAAGCGCTCTATGAAAAACACAAAGCCTTGACCTATCCGCGCACCGACGCGCGGGCGCTGCCGGAAGATTACCTCGGCACGGTCAAGGAGACGCTCAAAGTATTGGCGGGCAGCCACGCTTACGGCGCGCTGGCCGACGAAGTGTTGAATCAAAAATGGGTGAAGCCGAACAAGCGCATTTTCGACAACAGCAAAATTTCCGATCACTTTGCGATTATCCCGACGCTCTCCGCACCGAAGGCGTTGAACGAGCTGGAAGCGAAACTTTACGATATGGTGGTGCGCCGTTTTCTGGCGATCTTTTATCCGCCGGCGGAATTTTTGTTGACGACGCGGATTTCTCGCGTCGGCAAGGAGGCGTTCAAAACCGAGGGCAAAGTGCTGGTCAGTCCGGGCTATCTGACGGTTTACGGCAAGGAAGCGCAGGGCGACGAGGCGTCGCTGGTGCCGGTGAAAAAAGGCGAAAACCCGATCGCCGGAAACGTCGAAGTTTTGGCGCAAATCACGCGCCCGCCGGCGCGTTATACGGAAGCGACGCTGTTGTCGGCGATGGAAGGCGCGGGCAAGACCATCGAGGATGACGAATTGCGCGAAGCGATGCGCGAAAAAGGCTTGGGCACGCCGGCGACGCGGGCGTCGATCATCGAAGGCTTGCTGCAGGAACGCTATGTGTATCGCGAAGGCAAAGAAATGGTTCCCACCGCGAAAGCGTTTTCGCTGATGACGCTGCTGCACGGGCTGGGCGTTCCCGAACTGTTTTCGCCGGAGCTGACCGCCGAATGGGAACACAAGCTGGGCGAGATGGAGCGCGGCAAGATCAAGCGCGAAGCGTTCATGCGCGACATCATCAAGATGACGCAACACATTGTCGGGCAGGCGAAGAATTACGAGAGCGATACCATCCCCGGCGATTTTGCGACGCTGCACGAGCGGTGCCCGAAGTGCGGCGGCGAAGTGCATGAAAGGTACAAAAAATTTCAGTGCGTCAATGAGAAATGTGATTTCGGTTTCTGGAAAATCATGGGAGGCCGCCAACTGGAACCAATCGAAGCGGATATTTTGTTGAAGACGCGCGAGATCGGCCCGCTTGAAGGTTTTCGCAGCCGGTTGGGACGGGCGTTTTCGGCAAAGCTGAGAATGAACGACGCCAATGAAGTGGTGTTCGATTTCGACAACGGCGACGAAGGCGACGACGGCGAGCCGGTGGATTTCGGCGACCAGTCGCCGCTCGGCAAATGTCCGAAATGCAAGGCG
>JAITBX010000200.1 GCA_031283405.1 Burkholderiales bacterium
TTCCCGTAAAAATCCTATGATCTGTTCTTCCGAAAACCTCTTCTTCATTTCCAATCTCCTTTGTCTTTGGGATTGGACTCTAATTCCAGCCGCTACTCAATTCCGGGGGGACGTCGTCCGCATAGGTTGGGTTGCGCGAATCAAACCCCAACATTGTGAAGCATCGCCCCGTTGCGGTTTGCAAACTCACCACACCTTGCATTCACTCCTTCACAAAATCGATCCCCTCCGCGTCGAGCACCACTTTCATGGTGTCGCCCGCCGCGAATTTTCCGGCGAGCAGTTCGCGCGCCAACGGGTTTTCGATTTCCTGCTGAATCGCGCGTTTCAGCGGCCTTGCGCCGAAGACCGGATCGAAGCCGGCGCGCGCGACTTTGGCAAGCGCCTTGTCGTCAACGACGAGCTTGATGTCCATTTGCGCCAGCCGCGTTTCCAGCGCGCGCATCTGAATTTTCGCAATGTCGGCGATGTGTTTTTCGTCGAGCGGATGGAAGACGACGATTTCGTCGATCCGGTTGACGAATTCGGGACGGAAATGGGTTTTCACTTCATCCATCACCGCTTCCTTGATTGCGCTTTGTGCGCTGCCGCTGTCGGTCATCTGTTGAATGCGATGCGAACCGAGGTTCGAAGTCATCACGATCACGGTGTTTTTGAAATCGACGGTGCGCCCCTGCCCGTCGGTCAGACGGCCGTCGTCAAGCACTTGCAACAACACATTGAAAACGTCGTGGTGCGCTTTTTCGATTTCGTCGAACAAAATCACCGCATACGGTTTGCGCCGCACGGCTTCGGTCAGGTAACCGCCTTCTTCGTAGCCAACGTATCCGGGCGGCGCGCCGATCAAGCGCGCCACGGAATGCTTCTCCATGAACTCGCTCATGTCGATGCGAATCAACGCTTGCTCGCTGTCGAACAAAAATTCCGCCAGCGCGCGGGTCAATTCGGTTTTGCCGACGCCGGTCGGCCCCAAGAACAAGAACGAACCGTAAGGCCGGTTCGGATCGGACAAGCCCGAACGCGAACGGCGCACCGCGTCCGACACCAGCCGCACCGCTTCCTCCTGCCCGATAACGCGCTGATGCAAGCGCGCTTCCATGTGCAGCAATTTGTCGCGTTCGCCCTGCATCATTTTCGACACCGGAATGCTGGTCGCGCGCGACACCACTTCGGCAATTTCCTCAGCGCCGACTTCGGTGCGCAACAGGCGCGCTTTTTCCTTGAGCGGCGCGTTATCCGCTTTTTTCAACTGCGCTTCCAATTGCGGCAGTTTTCCGTACTGCAACTCGCTCATCGCCTGCCAGTCGCCGCGCCGCTTCGCTTCTTCCATTTGCTGACGCACTTTGTCGATTGCTTCCTTGATGTATTGCGTTCCGGCAACGTTGGCTTTTTCCGCTTTCCAGATTTCGTCGAGATCGGCGTACTCCTGCCCGAGTTTGGTCATTTCCTCTTCGATCAGCGCCAACCGTTTTTGCGAAGCGTCGTCTTTCTCTTTTTTCATCGCTTCGTGCTCGATCTTCAATTGAATCAGGCGGCGGTCGAGTTTGTCCATCACTTCCGGTTTGGAATCGATTTCCATTTTGATCCGCGCCGCCGCTTCGTCGATCAGATCAATGGCTTTGTCGGGCAGAAAACGATCGGTGATATAGCGGTGCGACAACTCCGCCGCTGCCACGATTGCCGGATCGGTGATGTCAACACCGTGATGAATTTCATAGCGTTCCTGAAGACCGCGCAGAATGGCGATCGTCGATTCGACGCTCGGCTCATCCACCAGCACTTTCTGAAAACGCCGCTCCAGCGCCGCGTCTTTTTCGACGTACTTGCGGTATTCGTCGAGCGTGGTCGCGCCGACGCAATGCAGTTCGCCGCGCGCCAGCGCCGGCTTCAACATATTGCCCGCGTCGATCGCGCCCTCGGCTTTTCCGGCGCCGACCATCGTGTGCAATTCGTCGATGAAAACGATGGTGCGGCCCTCGTCGGCGGCAATATCTTTCAGCACCGCTTTCAAACGCTCTTCAAATTCGCCGCGGTATTTGGCGCCCGCCAACAGCGCCGCCATATCGAGCGCCAGTACCCGTTTGTTTTTCAAGGTTTCCGGCACTTCGCCATTGACGATGCGCTGCGCCAACCCTTCGACAATCGCCGTTTTGCCGACGCCCGGTTCGCCGATCAGCACCGGATTGTTTTTGCTGCGTCGTTGCAAAATCTGAATGGTGCGGCGGATTTCATCGTCGCGTCCGATCACCGGATCGAGCTTGCTCAGCCGCGCTTGCTCGGTCAAGTCGATGCAATATTTTTTCAGCGACTCGCGCTGCCCTTCGGCGTCCGACGAGTCCACGCCGCCGCCGTTGCGCACGGCGTCGATCGCCGCGGTCAGCGCTTTTTTATCAACGTTCGCTTCGCGCAGAAAGCGCGACACTGCGCCCTTGGCGTCGAACGCCGCCAATAAAAAAAGCTCGGAAGCGATGAATTGGTCGCCGCGTTTGGCGGCTTCTTTTTCCATCAAGTTGAACAGATTGGACAGGTCGCGCGAAATCGTGATCTCGCCGCCCGTGCCTTCCACCGTCGGCAGTTGCGCCAGCGATGTTTTGAGCGCGGCGCGCAACGCCGGCACGTTGCCGCCGGCGCGCGCCAAGAGCGACGCCGTGCCGCCGCCGTCCTGCGCCAGCATCGCCGAGAGCACATGCTGCGGCTCGATGAAGCCGTTATCGGCGGCCAGCGCCATGCTCTGCGCGTCGGCGAGGGCTTCCTGAAATTTGGTGGTCAATTTGTCGAAACGCATGAAAACGCTCCTTGAAGTTAAATTCGATCAAGGCAACATATGCGGCCGCCGAACAGATTTTTCAAGCGTCGGGCGCAAATTAAAGGGCGGCGCGTGATACCATGCCCAAAACATTTCATTGCTTTCACTTTTCGCCTTCCCAATGCCCATGCTTTCCATCTTCCGGACTTTCCGCACTGCCGCGCACGGGGCGTTGCTTGCTGTTGCCGTTGCCCTTCCGGCCGCCGCCGCGCCGCCCGAAACAACGCCAATGCCGGCGGCGCCTGCAACGATTAACACAACAACGAATGCACCCATAAACGCCGCGCCGCTGTCGTCTGCCGCCGAGCAGATTTACGCGCAGGCGCGGCCGCGGCTTCTCCAGATTCGCACATTGCTGACCGCCGCGCAGAAACAGTCGTCGCTCGGCTCGGGCTTTCTGGTTGACGCCGACGGTTTCGCGCTGACCAATTACCATGTGGTTTCGCAATACGCGCTGGAACCGAAAACGTACCAACTCGATTATCTGGCGCCCGACGGCACGCGCGGCCATTTACGGCTTCACGCCATCGACGTCATCAACGATCTGGCCGTCGTCCGATTGGAGCCGCCCGACGATACGAACAATGCGCCGCCGCGCGATCATTTCACTTTCAACGCTACCGCCGTCGCCGGCGCGCTGCCCAAAGGCGAACGTTTGTTTGCGATGGGCAACCCCATCGATCTCGGCTTTGCCATCGTCGAAGGCACTTACAACGGGCTGGTCGAAAACAGTTATCAGCCGCGCATTCATTTCACCGGCGCATTGAATCCGGGCATGAGCGGCGGCCCAGCGGTCACCGCCGACAACCGCATCGCCGGCGTCAATGTCGCCAAGCAACTCGGCGGCGAACTGGTCAGCTTCCTCGTTCCTGCATCTGCCGCTTCCGCGCTGGTGGAAAAAGCGCGGCACAGCGAAGCGATGAGCCCGGCCAGTGTGCGCGAAGCGATCCGCGAACAACTCGATACTTGGCAAAAAGGTTTCTTCGCCGCCTTGCAGAAAGAAGGTTTTCGCACCGCGTCGTTCGGCGCGTATCAGGCGGCGGAAAGCAAAGCGCCCTGGTTCACTTGCTGGGCGCACACCAACAGTGACACCGCCGCCAAGCCGCGCGCGCTCATCAATGACGCCTCCTGCGATACCCGCTCGGCGTTGTATCTGGCCGACAACATGAGCAGCGGGCAAGCGAATTTGTCGTACACCCACATGAAGAGCATCGACCTCGGCGCGCTTCAATTCGCCACGCTGGTGTCGCAACGCATGCGGCCTTCGGCGCTCTACGGATCGCGTCGCCGTTTCACATCGCCGCAGTGCTATGAAAACTTTTTGGCGCCGGATGAGGCGCATCCGAAAAGGCCGGTATTGCGCGTGACGTGGTGCGCCCGCGCTTACCGCGATTTCGCCGATTTGTACGACATCGCCGTCTCCGCCGTCACGCAAGACAGCAGCGCAGAAGCGCTGGTTTCGCGCCTCTCACTGACCGGCGTCAGCTATCCGAATGCCATCGCCATCACCGAGCAATTTTTGAACACGCTGGAGGTGACGCGATGATCTGGGTTGAAATTCTGTCGCGCAACAGAGAAGTGCTCAGTCGCAGCCATCACGCCGCCGACGGCGATTTGCTGATCGGCCGCAGCTACAGCAACGATGTGATGATTGACGATGCCTGCGTCGCGCCGCAACACGTTTTGCTGCACTGCGACGAACACGGCATCTGGACTGCCGAAGACTGCGGCAGTCAAAACGGTTTGCTCGACAGCCGCGGTCGCCGTTGCGAGCGAATGGTGTTGACCGGCGATACCGTGTTTCAAATCGGTCAAACATGGCTGCGCATTCGCGGCGCCGGTTTTCCGGTCGCGCCCGAACGACGAATGGTTCCGCAACAGCGGCGATGGCCGTGGATTATCGTGCTGGCCGTTATCTTGCTCGGCCTTTACACGCTTCAACTGTGGTCAAATTTGATCGGCGAATCAAGACCGGCGCTTGATCTGCTGCTGCCCAATGTTTCGCTGATTATCATGTTGGTTGTCTGGATTTCCCTCTGGGCAGGGCTGTCGCGTTTGCTCTCCGGCGCGGCCAACTTTACGCGCCACACCGTGATTGCGCTTTGCGGTTCCGTGTGCGCGTTATTGTTCACCTTCTTTGTCAGTTGGGCGACGTTCGCTTTTTCTTTCCGCCTGCTGGTTGACTACGGTTTCGTCGCGTCGTGGCTGATTTTGGGCGCCACTTGTTTCTATCATCTTCGCGCCATCAGCGCCCGCCGCTTGCGACTCAAAGCGATCATCGTTGCGGTGTTGTTCATTGCCGCCGCCGCCGTGCAATGGCTCGCCAGCGATTCCTTCAACTTTCAACGCGGAACAGGAGGCAACAATGCCTACCTGAAAAATTTGTGGCCGCCGGCAGCGCGCGTGATCGCGCCGCAATCGCAGGAAGCCTTCTTCCGCGAAGTTGAAAAAATCAAGGCGAATCTCGATGAATCGCGCAAAAAAGAACCGGAAGAAGGGGGATTATTTGAGCAGTTTTTGGATGGCGATGATTAGAGCGCTTTGGGTTCGTATGAATACAAAACCCCTCTCTCCCGCTTGTGAGCAAGGAGCAGAGGAAAGAGCCGCAAGGACGATTTGCAGTCGCCCGAATCTTTGCGGACGGCAGAATGGCTCCCCTCTCCCCCTGTGGGAGAGGAGTGGGGGAAGAGGGGTGAACGCGAGTGAGCGCTCATCAACCGTTTTCTCCATTTTTTGTTTGGCCGGAAAATTTTTGGCGGCGCTTTTCCTCGTGAC
>JAITBX010000202.1 GCA_031283405.1 Burkholderiales bacterium
AGATACCCGAGCCAAACGAACGATGCTTGCCGACGAACTCAAACAATTCCGCTACATTAACGGCGGCTTGTTCGAGAACAGGCTTCGCGCTGCCGACTTCGACGCCAAGATGCGGCAAACCCTGATCGGCTGCGCCAATTTCGACTGGAACAAAATCAGCCTCGCCATCTTCGGTGCGATGTTTCAGGGCGTGATGGACAAAACCCAGCGGCGCGAATTGGGCGCGCACTACACCAGCGAAGAAAACATTCTCAAACGCATCAATCTGCTGTTCATGGATGAATTATGGCAGGAATTTGATCGCGTCAAAACCGACCCCACGGCGCTTGATCGTTTCCACGAAAAAATCAGCCGCTTGAAATTCCTCGATCCGGCTTGCGGCTGCGGCAACTTTCTCATCATCACCTACCGCGAACTACGCCTCTTGGAACTCGAAGTTTTGAAAATGAAGAGCGGCAGGCAGCGGATAATTCGCCTTCAAAGCACAACAGTAACGACATCCAATTTTACCCTTGGGCAGGCATAAAATCGGGAACTGGTTTAATGAAACGAAATCAGCAGTGAAAGAGATGTACTTGTCCATCCCGCCAATAAAAGCAGTGCTAAAAAAGCGATGACATTCTTCCACATGGTCTTCTCCTGCCCACTGTCAAAATTTCGCGGCGTTCTTTTATAATCCTACATGACGCTTTTAATTTTTGCTATGGAAAACAATATCACCGGCCTCATTCTCTCCGGCGGTCAGGGTCGCCGAGTCGGCGGCGTGGACAAGGGTTTGCTGTTGCTCGATCATCGCCCCTTGATCGCGCATGCCGTCGCACGATTGCGTCCGCAAGTCGGCGCGTTGTTCATCAACGCCAACCGAAATTTGTCGCGCTATGCCGCATTCGGTTATCCGGTTATCTCGGACATTCGCCCGAGTCTTTGCGGGCGGCAGAATGCCGCTCCCACGCCCTCTCCCGCCCGTCGGGACGCTGAGGGCGGCGTCCCCTACGCCCTCCCTCTCCCACAAGTGGGAGAGGGAAAAGAATGTGCAGACTTGAATCAAAAACATTCTGTTGATGGCCTCACGAATCAACCCGCAGATCAATTCATGGGCCCTCTCGCCGGCTTACACGCGGGGCTTTGCGAAGCGCGCACGCCGTGGGTTGCCACTGCGCCCTGCGATTGTCCGCTGTTGCCGCGCGATCTCGTCGCCCGTTTGTACGCTGCCGCGCAGCAACACGATGCGCCGCTGGCCGTTGCCAAAACCGGCGACCGTTTGCACCCTGTTTTTGCGCTGGCGCATCGTTGCTTGTTGCCCGATCTCATCGCTTATCTCTCCGGCGGCGAACGCAAAGTCGCGCTGTGGTTCGCTCGCGCCGGCGGCATCGAGGTTGCTTTCGACGATCAAAGTGAAGCCTTCCGCAATATCAACACGCCAAGCGATCTGGACACTCTCAAGGAAACTTTTTCATGAACACTTCACCGCACACGCTCAATACTTTATCTGCTATTTCGCACGCCACCGATTACGATCCCGATTCGATGTCGGTCGATAAAGCGCGCGACGTTATTCATCAATGTCTGGAGCCGATATGTTCTGTCGAGCGCATTCGCTTGCGCGAAGCGCTGGGTCGCGTGCTGGCGGAAAATATCGTTTCGACCATCGCCGTTCCCGGTTTCGATAACGCCGCGATGGACGGCTACGCCCTGCGTTTTACCGACGTGACGCCCCATCAGGAAACACGCTTGCAGCGAATCGGCGCATCGTTCGCCGGTCATCCGTTCGACGGCGAAGTGAGTGCAGGACAATGTTTGCGCATTTTTACCGGCGCGATGATGCCGCGCGGCGCCGACACGGTGGTGATGCAGGAACACACGCGCGAAGAAAACGGCACGGTGATTCTCGCTCCCAATGCCGTCACCGCTAACGAGCAAAATCATCGTCGCGCCGGCGACGATATTGCTCCCGGCGCCACGGTTTTCACTCACGGCCAACGCCTTCACGCGCAAGAATTGGGAATGCTGGCGTCGCTGGGCATTGCCGAAGTCGTGGTGTATCGCAAACTGCGCGTCGCCTTCTTTTCCACCGGCGATGAGTTGGTCAGCTCCGGCGATCATGCCGCACTCGCCGCCGGACAAATTTACGACAGCAATCGCTACGCTCTCTACGGCATGCTGCAACAACTCGGCGTCGAGCCGATTGATTCGGGCATCGTCGCCGATCAGCCGGAAGCGCTTGAAGCGGCGTTGACTTCCGCTGCCGCTAACGCCGATGTCGTCATCACCACCGGCGGCGTGTCAGTCGGCGAGGCGGACTTCATCAAAGCCATGCTCGCGCGCTTGGGCAAAGTGTTGTTCTGGAAAATTGCGATGAAGCCGGGACGGCCGCTCGCTTACGGCATGCTCGGCAACGCGCATTTTTTCGGACTGCCCGGCAATCCGGTCAGCGCGATGGCGGTGTTTTATCAAATCGTCCGCGAAGCGTTGTTGATTCTGCAAGGGCAAGCGCCGGTCACGCCTCCGCCGATCTTTCACGCAACGCTCACCGCGCCGATCAAAAAAGCTCCGGGGCGCACCGAATTTCAGCGCGGCGTCTGTGAAATGAAAGAGGGTCAGAATGTAGTTACGCCGGTGACGGCGCAAGGCTCTAACATTTTGTCGTCCATGTCGCGCGCCAACTGCTTCATCGTGTTGCCGATGGATTCGGGTTCTCAACCCGCCGACGCGATTGTCGAAGTGCAGCCGTTTCATGGGTTGCTGATGGAGTGATTGTCAGGAATCAGGTATCAGGCATCAATCGTGTTTACCCCTCTCCCCCGCCCCTCTCCCGCAAGGGGAGAGGGGAAAATTTGACGGGCGACCACAGGTCGCCCCTACGTCTGATTCGTGATTCCCGTAAGGGCGGGTTTGAAACCCGCCCCGCCATTCTAATCCCTGATTCCTGATCCCTGCCACCCTGATTCCTGCTATTATTTCATATTTTATCGACCCGACCCAACCGACCCCGCCGAGGATTTATGATTCTTGATATCGAACACGAGACGCTTCCGCGCGAAGACTTGCAAGCCATGCAATTGCGGCGTTTGCGAATTACGGTGGAGCGCTGCTACGAAACTGTCCGTTTTTACCGTGAGGCGATGGACGAGTTGGAAGTCAAGCCTTACCACATCAAGACTTTGAGCGACGTGAAATTTCTGCCTTTCACCAAGAAGGAGCAGTTGCGCGACAACTACCCTTTCGGGATGTTTGCCGTGCCGATGGATCAGGTCATCCGTGTTCACGCTTCGTCGGGCACCACCGGCAAGCCTGTTGTTGCCGGTTATACTCGCCGCGATCTCAATAACTGGGCGCACATGGTGGCGCGTTCGTTGAGCGCCGCAGGTTTGCGCCCCGGCGACCGTTTGCACAACGCTTTCGGCTTCGGTCTGTTTACCGGCGGCTTGGGTCTGCACGACGGCGCCGAAGCGCTGGGAATCACGGCGGTTCCGATGTCGGGCGGACAAACGCAAAAGCAAATCATGTTGCTGAACGATTTTCAGGCCACCGCGTTGTGTTGCACGCCGTCTTACGCGCTGAATATTGCCGAAGAGGCCGAAAAGCTCGGCGTCGATACGCGCAAGTTGTCGCTGCGCACCGGCGTGTTTGGCGCCGAACCGTGGAGCGAGGAGATGCGCTATGAATTGGAATCGCGTCTCCACATCGAAGCGCTCGACATTTACGGCCTGACCGAAGTCATGGGACCCGGCGTCGGCGTCGAATGCCGCGAAGGTCGGCACGGTTTGCATTTGTGGGAAGATCATTTTTTGGTCGAATGCGTCGATGTCGATACCGGCGAGCCTTTGCCCTATGGCGAGCAAGGCGAGATTGCCATCACCACGCTGACCAAAGAAGCCTTCCCTGTTTTGCGTTTCCGCACGCGCGACATTTCAGTGCTGGAGCCTGCGCCTTGCAAATGCGGCCGCACCCATGTGCGCATGCGTCGGATTTCGGGACGTTCCGACGATATGCTCATCATTCGCGGCGTCAATGTTTTTCCGACGCAAGTTGAAGCCATTTTGATGCGCACCGAAACGCTTTCGCCGTTTTATCAAATCGAAGTTTTCAGAGAGGGCTTTCTGGATTCGATGGTAGTCAACGTCGAAGCCAGCCCGCCGCTTTACGCTAAGGGTCAGGAATTCATGGATCGGGTTGCCGCCAAAGTGCAAAAAGATTTGAAAGATTTTGTCGGCATCACTTGCCGCGTACAAATTCATCCGACCGGCGCGGTGGAGCGCTCAATGGGCAAAGCCGTGCGCGTCATCGATCATCGCAAAAAGGCAGCGTCAAATTAGACCCCACCAAGAAAACACAAAGGAAAAATGTTGAACCCGAAATTGCTCACTCCTCCTCCCGCCGGCTCGCGTTTGCTGATGTCCGGCAACGAAGCCGTCGCTCGCGCCGTCTGGGAGGCCGGCGCTCGCGTCGCCGCCGCTTACCCCGGCACGCCTTCGACGGAGATGCTCGAAAATCTGGCGCTCTACCCCGACCTTTACGCCGAATGGTCGGTGAACGAGAAAGTCTCGATGGAAGTAGCGATCGGCGCTTCGCTCGCCGGCGCGCGCGCGTTTTGCGCAATGAAACATGTCGGCTTGAATGTCGCTTCCGACGCGCTGATGACGATCACGCTCACCGGCATCGTCGGCGGATTGGTGATTGCCGTTGCTGACGATGTCGGCTTTTCTTCTTCGCAAAACGAACAGGATTCGCGTTACTGGGGGCGCTTCGCGCACTTGCCTGTTCTTGAGCCTGCCGATTCGCAAGAGGCTTACGCGATGGCGCTTGAAGCGTTCGCGTTGTCGGAAAAATTCAGCGCGCCGGTGATTCTGCGCATGACTACGCGCGTTTGCCACGTCAAATGTTTGACCACCGTGGGCGAACGCCAACTCCATCGTGTCGCCAACAGCTTCACCAAAGACCCGCGCCGTTGGGTGATGGTGCCCGGCAATGCGCAACACCATGTGCCGAAAATGCTGGTGCGCGACAAAGCATTGGCCGAAGCGACTGCAAGCAGCCCGCTCAATCGCATCGAAGCGGGCAGCGACAATCGTATCGGCTTCATCACTTCCGGCGCGGCTTACATGCACGTTCGTGAAACGTTTCCGAACGCGCCGATTCTCAAGCTGGGATTCTCGCATCCGCTGCCGATTGCTTTGGTGCGCGAGCTGGCGAATCAAGCGGAGCAACTGATCGTTGTCGAGGAAACTGAGCCTTTGCTGGAAACCGAAATCAAGGCGCAGGGCATCGTCGTTCACGGCAAGGATTGGCTGCCTGCGCACGGCGAACTCTCGCCGGCGATTTTGCGCAAAGGATTGGCGACATTGTTAGGAGAAGCAACGGCAGCAAATGAAGTCGCGCCGAACGTCAAACTACAAAACGTAGCGCAACGCGCTCCTCTGAACATCTTTCCGCGCCCGCCCACCATGTGTCCCGCCTGTCCGCACATGAGCGTGTTTTATACGCTGTCGCAACTGCGCAACGTCAACATTTCCGGCGACATCGGTTGCTATACGCTGGGCGCAGGCGCCCCGTGGAAAGCGTTGGACACCTGCATTTCGATGGGCGCTTCGATGGGTGTCGCGCTCGGTCTGGACAAAGGACGCGGCCCTGACGATGAAGACAAAAAAATCGTCGCAGTCATCGGCGATTCCACTTTTCTTCATATGGGCATGCAAGGCTTGCTCGACATCGCTTACAACCGCGGCAACGTCACCGTTCTGCTTCTGGACAATCGCACCGTCGGCATGACCGGCGGCCAAGAGAATCCGGGCAGCGGCCGCGATCTTCACGGCAACCCGGCGCCGCGCGTCGATTTCGCCAAACTGGTCGAAGCGCTGGGCATTGCCAAAGACCGCATTCATGTTCTCAACCCTTATCAGTTGCCGGTGCTTTTCAAAACGCTGCGGCAGGAAACAAAAACGCCGGGGCCGTCGGTCATCATCACCGATCGCCCCTGTGTGCTGACTGACTATTACGAAATTTTGAAACCTTACGAAGTCGATGATTCGCTGTGTACCGGTTGCGGCAACTGCGTTGAAGTCGGCTGTCCGGCGATCCGCGTAACGCGCCGCGAAAAAGCAATCAAGCCTTCCGGTAAAGAAGTCGAACTCGCTTTTGTCGATATCGATACCGCCGCTTGCACCGGTTGCGACATTTGCGTACAAACGTGCGCGCCCAAAGCCATCCGCCACGTTCCGGTGCGGCCATCCATCAAAACCATCGGTATCGTTGCCGCCGGAGAATAACTGTGACCACCTCTCATCAAGTCCTCAACATTCTCGTCGTCGGCGTCGGCGGTCAAGGCGTCATGACCGCCTCCGAAGTTTTGTGTGAAACCGCCATCCTGCAAGGATTCGACGCCAAAAAAACCGAGATGGCCGGCATGTCGCAACGCGGCGGTGTGGTGTCGTCGCACGTTCGCTTCGGTCCCAAAATTTTCTCGCCGGAAATCGCTTGCGGCGAAGCCGATATTCTCGTCGCCTTCGAAACCGCCGAAGCCATGCGCTGGTGTCATTACTTGCGCCCGAACGGCGTGGCGATGGTCAACCGCCTCCATCTGGAACCGCCGGTCGTTTCGCTCGGACTCTTTCCTTATCCGACGCATCCCGTCGAAGAAATCCGCAAACACGGCATCCGCATTCACGACTTCGACGGCAGCGCCATCGCTCTCGAACTGGGCGACAAACGATTGGTCAACACCGTGATGATGGGCGCCATCTCCGAAAATCTGCCGTTCGCGCCGGAGGTACTCAAAGAGCGCATCGTCGAACGGTTTCGCGTCAGAAAACCGGCGCTTGCCGAATTAAACGCGCAAGCGTTCGAACGCGGCAGAGAAGCGGCGAGGGAAGCAGCGCCTGCGTAGATTGGATGATCTTGCGAATACTAACGGGTTTTATATGACTCGATTCATTGTTATTATTTTGTCGCTGCTCATGTTTCAAACGAACGACGCTTTCGCGCAAGCAAAAGAACGAAAAGCGCTTTACGGCGTGTGGGAAGAATACTCCGCAAATATCGCTCTGAAATACCCCAATTTCACTTTGCACTTCGTCGGGGCGGAACCGGGCGCTTTCTATCCGAACAGCACAACTCATCGCATGGGAAGCCGCTACAAATTCATGGCGGTTTGGGACAAAATAGCGCAACCCGTTTCATGGTCTTCCGGTACGGGCGATATTGCGCCAAGCAAATTTATTTTCGACGGGCGAGATTATATTCTTGAAATGCGCGCCTCCCTCGCCTTGGAAGAAAAAGGATTCGTGCCGGACAATAAAGTCATTTTGTGGCGCGCCGCCGAGTGGCAGAAAAAGAGAGATGCCAACATAGAAAAACGGAACAAGCGGTATGGAGAAAAATGAGCGGCGCGTAGTGCGGGTTTGATTTCGTGTTGTAATCGCGTTACGGAAAGTCCTCTTTTGAAAGGGGCTGCTCGCCTGAGCTTGCCGAAGGGCGAACGGGAGTTTGCACCCCTCACCCCTACTCCTCTCCCACAAGGGGAGAGGGGTTTTTCTCCAGAGACAAGGCAAGCCTTGTCTTTACATGCGGGCGGCAAAATGCCGCCCCTACACTCTGATTCTGTGCGGGCGGGTTTGAAGCCCGCCCGCACGAAAACTTTATCGCACCTTCAAATGGAGCAACGAAGCGAAAGGCAAAGCCGCCGTCCATTGCGTCAT
>JAITBX010000204.1 GCA_031283405.1 Burkholderiales bacterium
GGCTCTTGGGAAGTTCGCTGCCTTTGCCGGTTTCGATCCATGTCTTGATTCGTTGCGCGTCGCCGAGCCGCGTGTATTTTCCGCTCGAATCGAGCAATACGATGATAACTTCTTTTTGCGCGATTTTCGCCAGCATCACCAGACAGCGCCCCGCTTCGTCGATGTAGCCGGTTTTTTGCAGCCGGATGTTCCAATCGTTGTCGGCGCGCACCAGGCGGTTGGAGTTCTTGTATTCCAGCTTTCGCCCGCTCGCCATCTCAACGCTGTATTCTGAAGTTGTGGTGTACTCGCGGATTAGCGGATAACGCGCCGCCGCTTGCACGATAGCCGCCAAATCCTGCGCCGTCGAAACATTTTCCGGCGACAAGCCCGCCGGGTCGGTGAACGAAGTGTGCTTCAATTTCAGTTGCTTCGCCTTGGCGTTCATCTCGATAACGAACGATGAACTGCCGCCCGGATAGTGCCGCGCCAGCGTTGCCGCCGCGCGATTTTCGGACGACATCAGCGCCAGCCGCAACATATCGCCTCGCGTCAATCGTGAGCCGAAGCGCAAGCGCGAGTGTGAATTTTTGATTTCGTCGCGGTCATCGCTGTCAACGTCGAGCACTTCGTCGAGCGGCAAACCGGAATCCAGCACGACCATCGCGGTCATCAGTTTTGTCAGCGACGCGATGGACGCGGGACTGTCCGCTTTCTTTTCATACAAGGGCAACGCCACGCCTTTTTCGAGAACCAGCGCACTGCCGGAAGCGAGCTTGAGCTTATTGGGGTCGGGGTTCGCCGTCGCTTCAGCATGCCCCCACAAAAACATCACAAGAAAAATAACAGAACAAAACCGTTTCACAAAAACGCGCATCATGTTTACAGCAGCCCTTTCTCCAGCGCCTCGGCTTCCCGCACAACCCGTTTCTGCGCGGCTTGCTGCAAGCGCCACATCCGCGCATACAGTCCTTCATGCAACAACAGCAACGCATGTTTCCCGCGCTCGACGATGCGGCCATGTTCCAGCACCAGAATTTCGTCGGCGTCAACAATCGTGGACAAGCGATGCGCGATAATCAAAGTCGTGTGCTCGCGCGAAATTTTGCGTATCGACGCCTGAATTTCTTTTTCCGAACGCGAATCGAGCGATGAGGTCGCTTCGTCGAAAATCAGAATTTGCGGGCGCTTCAACAACGTGCGGGCAATCGCTACCCTTTGTTTTTCGCCGCCCGATAATTTCAAACCGCGCTCGCCCACTTGCGTCGCGTATCCTTCCGGCAGCCGCGCGATGAAATCATCGAGTTGCGCCATGCGCGCCACCGCTTCGACTTCTTCATGCGTCGCCGAGGTTCGGCCATACGCGATATTGTATTCGAGCGTGTCGTTGAAGAGTACCGTATCCTGCGGCACAATGCCGATGGCGGCGCGCAAACTTTCTTGCGTGACCGCACGAATGTCCTGACCGTCGATGGCAATGGCGCCGTCGGTCACATCGTAAAAACGAAACAGCAATCGCGCCAGGGTTGATTTTCCGGCGCCCGACGGGCCGACGACAGCCACTGTTTTTCCCGCGCCGACGGAGAATGAAATGTTTTCCAGAATCGAGCGCGCCGCTTCGTAGTGAAAGCTGACGTGCTCAAAACGAATCTCGCCGTGATCGACATGCAAAGCAGGCGCTTCCGGCGCATCGGTGATTTCGGCTTTCATCTTGTTGAGCGTGAACAAGCGTTCCATATCGGCCAGCGATTGTTTGATCTCACGATAAACGAAGCCGAGAAGATTGAGCGGGATATACAACTGAATCATCAGTGCGTTGACCAGCACCAAATCGCCGATGGTCATTACGCCGTTCGCCACGCCGACCGTGGCGCGCCACATCATCAGCGTCACCGCGACGGCGATGATGGTCGATTGCCCCAGATTCAGCACCGACAATGATCGCTGGTCACGGATCGCCGCTTTTTCCCAAAGCCGCATACTCTCATCGTAATGCTCTTCTTCCCAACGCTCGTTGCCGAAATATTTGACCGTTTCGTAATTCAACAAACTGTCCGTCGCGCGCGCGCTGGCTTGCGAATCGTATTCATTCATGCGCCGCCGCATGTGCGTGCGCCACTCCGCCACCAGAATCGTGTAAGTCAGATAAGCGACCAGCGCCGCCACCGTAATCACCACGAAAGTCCAGTCGTAACCGTGGATCAACACGCCGAGCACCAGCGCCACTTCGACGATGGTCGGCAAGATCGAAAAGAGCATGAAGTCGATCAGCGTCGTGATGCCGCGCTGGCCGCGCTCGATGTCCCGCGTCAACCGACCGGTTTGCCGCTGCAAATGAAAACGCAAACTCATTTCGTGCAGGTGACGAAACACTTGCAGCATCACCGCCCGCGTCGCGCGCTGCGTCACCTTGACGAACAACACTTCGCGCAATTCGGTGAAGAGCGTCGTCGATAAACGCAAAATGCCATAGACCGCCAACAGCGCCAGCGGCACCGTCAAAGGCGCGTGACTCGCGTCCATTCCATCGACGATGCGCTTCATCACCAACGGCACGCCGACATTGGCGAGTTTGGCAATCAGCAAACACGCCAGCGCCAGCGTGATACGACCGGCGTAAGGTTTCAGATAAGGAAGAAAAAGGCCGATCA
>JAITBX010000057.1 GCA_031283405.1 Burkholderiales bacterium
GTTCACACACATTACGGCAAGATCGAAGCGTTGAAAGGCGTGTCGCTTGAAGTCAGGCGCGGCGAAATCGTGACGCTGATCGGTGCCAACGGCGCCGGCAAAACGACGTTGCTGATGACGATTTGCGGATCGCCGAAAGCCAGTAGCGGCCGCATTCTTTTTGAAAACGACGACATCACTTACAAGCCAACGCACGAAATCATGCAAAGCGGCATCGGCATCGCGCCCGAAGGGCGGCGGGTGTTCCCCGGGTTGACGGTCAGCGAAAATTTGAAGATGGGAGCGTTCTTTGAAAGCCGCGCCCAGATTGAACACGGCCTCGAAAAAGTTTTCAATCTTTTTCCGCGTTTGAAAGAGCGGATGGATCAACGCGCCGGCACGATGTCGGGCGGCGAACAGCAGATGCTGGCTATCGGGCGGGCGTTGATGAGCCGGCCGCAACTGTTGCTGCTCGACGAGCCGTCGCTGGGATTGGCGCCGTTGATTATCACTCAGATTTTCAAAATCATCGAAGCCATTCGTGAAGAAGGCATCGCCGTTTTTCTGGTCGAACAAAACGCGCACAAGGCGCTGACGCTGGCGGATCGCGGCTATGTGCTGGAGAACGGAAGAATCGTATTGTCCGACAGCGGTCAGGCGTTGCTGCGCAACGATGATGTGCGGCGGGCGTATTTGGGGGCGTGAAGGTGTGTGTTCCCTTTCTTGGGGCGTTGTGGACGAATACTATGGAACAAAGCTTGAAACAAAACCGCGTTAAAATGAAAGCGACAAAACGATAAAACTTTTCATGAAAACGAATCAAAAAATCCAATTGCAAGGTGGCCTCAATTTTCGTGATCTGGGCGGTTGTCGAATGATCGACGGACGAACGGTCAAAACAGGAATGTTGTTTCGCTCCGGCGTTCTCGACCGATGGACGGCGGACGACATGAAAACCTTGGCGGCGCTGCCGGTAACGCATGTGCTCGACTACCGCGACGAAGAGGAAGTGCGGCGGCGGCCGAATTTGTTGTTGTGGCCTGATGTGCGTTACGAATGCGTTCCGGCAAATCCTGAACGTTGGGACAGCGGCGCTGGATTGGCACAGTTGCTGGCTCATGCGATTGACGAACCGCGTGCGCTCATCTTCATGAGAGAGCTGTACCAGCGGTTGCCGTTCGACAATCCGGCGTACCGGCGCTTGGTAGGCTGGTTGCGCGCGCCGGAGGTGACGTGCCTCGTGCAGCATTGCGCAATCGGCAAGGATCGCACCGGCGTCGGCAGCGCCATTATTTTATTGGCGCTGGGCGCGTCACGGCAAACGGTGATCGAGGACTACATAGTGACGGAAACGACGCTGGCCTCATATCGTGAGCGCTGGTTGGCGACAGTGGATCGGCAAAAGATGGGCGAAAAGTATGAAGCGATGGCGTGCGTATTTTCCGCGCGCGAAGCGTTCATCGAAGCGGCGCTCGACGCCATCGAAGTGCGCTACGGCAGCATCGCCGCGTATTTGCAGCAGGAATTCGATCTCGACGCCGCTGCCTGCGCGGCTTTGCAGATGCGGTATTTGGAGTAGGGGCGACCATCCTCGGCCGTCCGCTGCTGCTGGATCAGGAATCAGGAAATCGCTTCGGCGCTACGCGCGCCCCGCCAAACGAGGGGATTTTTTTCGCTCGCTGCCCCTTGAAAACGCCCCAATCGCCTCCATCTTCAAAGCTGATTTTGATGACGGAAGAAAGCGATGCCTCACAGACACAAACATCCGGCTCCGGCGGATCATGAGATGGCAGTTTCAACTGCTGCACCTGAAGCCGTTCCTTCGCCGGCGGAAGCCGGCGCCGACATGGCCGCCGATTTGACGGCGCTGTTGCAAAAGGCCGAGATGGAAGTTCAGACCTTGCGCGATGATTTTTTACGGGCGCGCGCCGAGACAGAAAATGTGCGGCGGCAGGCGCGTGAGGAAATCGCCAAAGCGGGCAAATTCGGCATCGAGCGTTTTGCCGCCGATTTGCTGGCGGTCAAGGATGCGCTGGAGTTGGCGTTGACCGCCGGCAGCGCGTCTTTCGAGCAGTTACGCGAAGGCGTGGCGCTGACCTTGAAGCAACTGGATGCCGCCTTCGAGAAGGCGCGCATTCAAGCGATCGACCCGCAAGGGCAGCCGTTCGACCCGCATCGGCATCAGGCGATGCAGATGGTCGAGGCCGATGTGCCCGCCAACACGGTGGTGCAGGTATTTCAGAAAGGTTATCTGGTTCACGATCGTGTTTTGCGGCCGGCGATGGTGGTGGTCGCCAAAGAAAAAACGCCGCAGACTTGAGTTGACGCAAACCATCCCCATTTAACGGTCATCGGGATTTTGTTAGTCCCACAGCAGATTTGAAAATCCATTAGAGAAAGCACGGAGCACATTATGAGCAAGATTATCGGCATCGACCTCGGCACAACCAACAGTTGCGTCGCCATCATCGAAGGCGGCTCGCCCAAGGTCATCGAAAATTCGGAAGGCGCGCGGACAACGCCGTCGGTGATCGCGTACATGGAGGACGGCGAAATCCTCTGCGGCGCGCCGGCCAAGCGGCAGGCGGTAACCAATCCGCGCAACACGTTGTTTGCGGTGAAGCGGCTGATCGGGCGTCGTTTTGAAGAAAAAGAAGTGCAGAAAGACATCGGCCTGATGCCGTTCTCGATTGTCAAGAACGACAATGGCGACGCCTGGATTGAAGTGCGCGGCAAAAAGATGGCACCGCCGCAAATTTCGGCGGAAGTTTTGCGCAAGATGAAGAAAACGGCGGAAGATTATCTCGGCGAAGAGGTGACCGAAGCGGTGATTACCGTTCCGGCGTATTTCAACGACAGCCAGCGGCAGGCGACCAAAGACGCCGGCAAAATTGCCGGACTCGAAGTCAAGCGCATCATCAACGAGCCGACGGCGGCGGCGCTGGCGTTCGGTCTCGACAAGAAAGAGGGCGACCGCAAAATTGCGGTTTACGATCTCGGCGGCGGGACGTTCGATATTTCGATTATCGAAATTGCTGAGCTTGACGGCGAACATCAGTTTGAAGTGTTGTCAACCAACGGCGATACTTTCCTCGGCGGCGAAGATTTCGATCAGCGCTTGATCGACTACATCGTCACCGAATTCAAGAAAGATCAGGGCGTCGATCTCAAGAACGACGTGCTGGCGTTGCAGCGGCTGAAAGAAGCGGCGGAAAAAGCGAAGATCGAATTGTCGAGTTCACAGCAAACCGAAATCAATCTGCCGTACATCACGGCGGATGCGTCGGGGCCGAAACATCTGTCGATGAAAATCACCCGCGCCAAGTTTGAGGCGCTTGTCGAAGATTTGATCGAGCGCACGATTGCACCGTGCCGCACCGCGATCAAGGACGCGGGCGTCAAGATTTCCGACATCGGCGACGTGATTCTGGTCGGTGGAATGACGCGCATGCCGAAGGTGCAGGAGAAGGTCAAGGAATTTTTCGGCAAAGAGCCGCGCAAAGATGTGAATCCCGATGAAGCGGTAGCGGTCGGCGCGGCGGTGCAGGGTTCGGTGCTGGCCGGCGAGCGGCGCGATGTGTTGCTGCTTGATGTGACGCCGTTGTCACTCGGCATCGAAACGCTGGGCGGCGTGATGACCAAGCTGATTCAGAAGAACACGACGATCCCGACCAAGGCATCGCAAGTTTTTTCGACGGCGGATGATAATCAGAGCGCGGTGACCGTGCATGTGTTGCAGGGCGAACGCGATGTGGCGAGCGGCAACAAGAGCCTCGGCCAATTCAATCTGGAAGGTATTCCTTCGGCGCCGCGCGGCGTGCCGCAAATCGAAGTGACTTTCGACATCGACGCGAACGGTATCCTGCATGTGTCGGCGAAAGACAAAGCGACCGGCAAGGAAAACAAGATCACGATCAAGGCCAATTCGGGCTTGTCCGACGATGAAGTCGATCAGATGGTCAAGGATGCCGAAGCGCACGCCGACGAAGACAAGAAGGTAATGGAAACCGTGCAGGCGCGCAACGAGTTGGACGGCCTGACGCACAGCGTCAAGAAATCGCTGAACGAATACGGCGACAAGATCGGTGCCGATGAGAAGGCCAAGATCGAAGAAGCGTTGAAAGACGCCGAAGAAACCTTGAAAGATCAAAACGCGAGCAAGGAAGCGATGACGGCCAAGAGTGAAACGCTGGCAACGGCGTCACAAAAACTCGGCGAAGCGATTTACGCGGCGGCTCAAGCGGAGGCTGCAACGGCACAAGCCGACGGAGCGTCGGGCGCGACCAATGGCAGCGGCAAACCCGGCGACGACGCCAAGGTGGTCGATGCCGAATACACCGAAGTGAAAGATAAAAAAGAATAAGTATGGCGTCGGTAGCCGACTGAATTGAAATACCAAGGGCGGCGATTTGCCGCCCGAACCATTTTCTTGAAGTGTTCTAAAAGCGTCAGAGACGAAGCAGAAAGCGATCCACACATGGCCACATCGAACAAACGCGATTACTACACAGTATTGGGGTTGGGGCGCGATGCTTCCGAGGAGGATATCAAGAAATCGTATCGCAAGCTGGCGATGAAATACCATCCTGATCGCAACCCCGGCGATAAAGACGCAGAAGAAAAATTCAAGGAAGCAAAAGAAGCGTATGAAATATTGAGCGACGCCAACAAACGCACGGCTTACGACCAGTTCGGTCATGCCGGCGTGGATCCCGGCATGGGCGGGTTCGGCGGTGCCGGCGCTGCGGACTTCGGCGGTTTCGCCAGTTCTTTCGGCGACATCTTCGGCGATATTTTTGGGCAAGGGCGGGGTAGCCGCGCGAACGCCGTGTATCGCGGCGCCGATCTGCGTTACAACCTGGAGCTGTCGCTTGAAGACGCGGCGCGCGGCACCGAGTTGAAAATCAGAGTGCCGACGCAGGAAACTTGCGAAACTTGTCACGGCAGCGGCGCCAAGCCGGGCACCGAAGCGCAAACGTGCCCATCCTGTCACGGCCACGGCGAAGTGCGCATTTCGCAAGGTTTCTTTTCAGTGCAACAAACTTGCCCGCAGTGTCACGGGCGCGGCAAGATCGTGGCGACGCCGTGTACTGAATGTCGCGGGGCAGGGCGCGTCAAAAAACAAAAAACCTTGTCAGTCAAAATTCCGGCGGGCGTCGATCAGGACGATCGGATTCGTTTGACCGGCGAAGGCGAAGCGGGAATCAACGGCGGCCCGCCGGGCGATTTGTATGTGGTGGTTCAACTGAAACCGCATCCGGTGTTTCAGCGCGAAGGCGCCGATCTGCATTGTGAAATGCCTATCGGTTTTGCAACGGCGGCGCTCGGCGGTGAAATTGAAATTCCGACGCTCGACGGCCACGCCAAAATCAAAGTGCCGGCGGAAACGCAAACGGGGCAAGTTTTTCGGCTGAAAGAAAAAGGGATTCGACCGGTGCGCGGACAACGCACGGGCGATCTTTTTTGCCATGTGATTATCGAAACGCCGCAGAAACTGACAGCGCGGCAAAAAGAACTGCTGCGCGAATTTGAAACCATCTCTCAAGAAGATCCGGGTCGGCACAACCCGCGCGCCAAAAGCTGGATGGAGAAGATGAAAGATTTCTTCTCGTCGTAAACTTCTCGTTAACTTCTTTTCTTTCGCTTCTTCGGGAGGGGGCGTTCCCACAAATGGGGGGGCGGTTTATTTTTCTCGCTGGCTTGTCGACATATTTCGTGGAGGTTAGAAATTACACATATGCAGATATGTGTTAAAACATTTTCGCCTCGAATTAGTTTTGAGAAAGTTGATATATATCAAACACGTAAGGCTAAACTTGTCAAAGTTAGGTGTGGATAAATTTGGCATATGGGTTTAGAGTATCCAAACGTTTTCTCTGAATGGATGAGGTGAATCATGGAACAAAGACGTCCAATCTTATTTGCCGCCGCGCTGGGCATCTGGGGCACTATTGCACTTGTTGCGCAGGCACAGGATACAGATTTCACGAATGCGCAAGATACAGAAGCCACATATCTAGTCTAGATGAATCCATTTCTGGTGCAAAAATACGGACAAGAGGCCATAAATAATGGATATGTTAGCCCTGAAGTGCCTGTGGTCATCAGGGATGAGGAAAGAGCCAGTTACATCATGAGGAATATTGACACGTTCAAGTTTTCTCCCGGTGCGGAGAGGGCGAAGAACGAAATTGTCAACAATTTTTCAATCAGGAGCGCTGGAGAAACGGCTACGCTTATCCCTGCATTCTATGCGAACCTTAATGAACGCGAGGTTGAAGCACTGAAAAGCTCTGAATACGTTGTGTCCGTTGATCGCATGAATACAGACGAAAAAGCGTCTACTTTCTCCGCATACTATGATTATACACTTAGCGGTGAAATTGTCCCTTGGGGAAAACAAGCGATCAACGCGGATGATTCAATTTCTGTTGCAAATTATTTTTACATAATAGATTCTAAAATCAGTGGGTCAGCGTTGTATTCCGAAGCTAATATTGTATCTACGGACGGTGATGGAACGAGTACCGATCATGCAGCAAGCGTTATCTCGCTCGCTACCGCGAAGTCGAATTTTGCAAAAATCAGGGGGATTAATCCGGGGCAACCAGTAGTTCATTTGGGCACAACTTTGACAGAGCCGAATCTTCTCAATAAACTTAATACGGTTGCCCTTATGTCCGAACAGTTGGGTCAGTTTTCGACATTGAATTTATCATTCAACACAAACCCAGGTTACGCGAATAGCTATAATCATAATACACCTATTGGACGCGCAATTAGAAAAGCGTCCGGAAGATTGCTAATCGTGCAGTCTGCAGGTAATTTCAATGGAAATGCCTGCTTGCATGCTTACAACAACCATTATGGAACTTCTGACCCGAATGATGGCATTCTTGTCGTTGGCGGAACAGATCGCTTTGGTGACAGGTTTCCATATACGTTCAATCCTTCACCTTTTGGCGCAGTGGATCGCTCAAACTATGGGGCCTGTGTCGAGGTATGGGCGCCCGGTTCGGAAATGACTACCATGGTGGATAATGGAACCCTCGGTGCTTATACCGGCACTTCTTTTGCTGCGCCGCTGGTTGCCGCAGTTGCAGGGCGATATGGAGACACCTCGACTAGACCGATTGAGAGGGAGGCCTATGTACGAAACGGAATGTCCTTTACCGGAAAATATGAAGGAGCTCCCGGTTCCAATCTTCCGATTTATCTTGTCCGATACACAGCGCCCTCATCGCACAACATCTCGAAACGGCTTCCTATCGTCGGGGCGTACTCTATTTCAAACCCAAATTCAAGCTTAGGCACCACCAACTTAGCTTCACTCTTCGATCAAAAATTCTATGACGATACCTATTATTGGAATGCGGGCAGTACGTGGGGTGGTGTTGTTCTTGATCTAGGATCAAAACGGCAACTAAGCGGAGTGCGTGTGATGTTGCGATCCTCGGCCTCGAATCTTGAACAACTGGATTTTGCCATTCATGGTGCGGATTCCATTTCAGTGCTCGCTCCCAATGTTGTTGCAATGCTAAATAATCCCATTGCGTATAGGTCGTTTTTTGATCAATATGATTTTGTTCCTTATTATATTCCCTTGTCCGGGAACTACAGGTACGTAATGGTCGAAGCAAACAACCAGGGTTCTTGGCTCGCATTTTCGGAGGTTGAAATCTATGGAAACTAATAACTGGAAACTGCTTTCGGTTTATGCTCTCATTGCTTTGGCAGTGACGGGGTGTGGCGGGGACGGTAACAGCGGCGGCAAGCCGCCTTCTGCCGGTGACAAGAAACTGTTGAGCCGAGTTGTGACAGAGGGGCAAGGCGAAAGGATTTTCCAGTACGACGATCAGAATCGACTCATCGCGGACAGCCAGTTGGGAGACGGCAATAAAATCGAGTATCAAGGTGAGGACTCCCGTCCTGCGCTGGTCACCCATGGAGCGTCTTACTCGGGAGGGGAGTGTCCCTCTATGAAGCCAGTCGTCTATACCGAGTACCAGTATGGCGAAGACGATTTATTGAACGGCGCTCCCACAAAGTATTATCAAACGCAGACTTTGGATCAAAATAGGAACCCGTGTGGCTATGGGGTTTATCCTCGTTATTATCTGAATTCGGATGATCGAAAAATTGCCTACGGCTATACCTACGGCCCCTTCTACGGAAATGACGCTTCCACCGTTTTTCACCCAGAGTCTTCTCCCTACTCTATCGTTCTTGTTTATGACCACAATGGTAATTTGCTTGAAAAAGAAGCGACGTTTGAAGGTTTTATGACTCGCATTACAGCCACTTGTGAATACACTTACGACGACAAGAAGAATTCGGCTTCGGGGATGGCGACACCGCTGTGGTGGTTTGGAGTTGGCGATCCTATCGAAATTGGTGATCTTACCGAGTGGGATGATGATTCATCCTTGCTCTTCGCCAATACCAACAACCCATTGAAATCTACTTGTAAGACTGTTCGGCCTTATGACGATTCCAGTTCAACCGAAACTTACAATTACACTTACGACCAAGACGGCTATCCCACGGCAGCCGATGTGACGGTAACGTCGCGCGATTTTCAGGGCGTCGAGGCGACGACGAGTTATAAGAGGGTGTTCGAGTACATTGCAGCGCATTGATTTGACGAATCTGCATGGGCGGGGCGCAAGCCCCGCTCCCTTCGGCAGAGCGGTTTTGGTTCGTGTGTTTATAAAAGCGCTCTCCGCTTGTGAAAGAGGGCAGAGCGCAGCACTGGGAGAGAAGGAAAATCAAAACCGCGCTAGCGGGTTTTGCCTTCGATTTTTCCTTCTTTTCCTTTCAGCAACCGTTCGATATTGCTTTTGTGCCGCCAGATCAGCAGCAGGGCGATGACTACCATCGTCCAACTGACAAGCGTGTTTCCGAAGAAATAAAACATGCCGGCGAGCATGCACAGCGCGGCGATGAGCGCGGCGAGTGAACTGATTTTGAAGCCGACGGCGAAGATCAGCCAGACGACGATCAACCCCAACGCCAGCGGCCAGTGCAGCGCGAGCAGAATGCCGGCGACCGTGGCGACGCCTTTGCCGCCCTTGAAGCGGTGAAATACTGGCAGGATGTGGCCGAGGAACACGGCGAAGGCGACCGCCGGAACGGTCCAGTCGGCCAGATTCAGCGAGGCTTGAAAATGCAGCGCCGCCCAGACGGCGAAAAAGCCTTTGAGCGCGTCGCCGAGCAGGGTGAGGGCGGCTGCGGTTTTGTTGCCGGTGCGCAGCACGTTGGTGGCGCCGGGATTGCCGGAGCCGTAGGATTGCGGGTCGGGCAGGTTCATCGCTTTGCTGACAACGACGGCAAATGAGATTGAGCCGATGAGGTAAGCGGCGACGACAAAAGCGAAGCTGATAGCTAAGTTGATGGGCATGGGCGCACGGTTCTATTAGAATGTTCGGCATTGTAGTCGATTTGGAATCTATCATGGAAAGTGCGATGGAAAGCACGCGCAGCGACCATATTTTGATCCGCGATCTCAAGCTCGAAACCTTGATCGGCGTTTATGCGTGGGAGAAAG
>JAITBX010000142.1 GCA_031283405.1 Burkholderiales bacterium
CCGCCGTGATGCCGCGTCGCTCTTTCACGATTTCATGAAGCCGAGTCGCCGGTACGGCCAAGGCCAGTGCCAAAGCGTTCACGCTCATTCCCAGCGGAACAAGGAATTCCTCGCGCAGGATTTCTCCCGGATGCACCGGGCGCATGCGATTGATCGGACGATTCATATTCATTTCTTAGTGGTAATCAACAATTTCAACAGCGGCAGACCCCTGCCCTGTCCAGACGAAACACACGCACCATTGGTCGTTGATGCGGATGCTCCACTGACCGTCACGGTCGCCGGTGAGCTTTTCCAGCCGGTTGCCCGGCGGAGAACGCAGGTCGTTTAGCGCGCTTGCCGAATCCAGCATTTGCAGCTTGCGAATGGCGGCATCCTTGATGCCCCGGAACCGTCTGGGCAACCGCCCATCGAAAAGGGCATCGGTGTCTCTGCATTGAAACGACTGGATCATGGGCGAGAGGATATTACGATGAGCGTAATACGTCAAGCGTTTGTTTGCGCTTCTGGCCGAATGGCGGCGCTGGCGAATGACGCTCTATACTTACCTCTCCATAAAAGCAAATTCGTCTATATCCTCGCACACTGCCTTTCCTCCTTTTTCTCACCCATGCGCCTGTCACCCCCCCCTGTCCTGTCTTGGTTAGCACGACCGCCGCCTGAGCGGCGCTTTCTCCGAGCGGATTTGGGATAAAATCTTTCTTTTTTGGGCGTCGGCGGCGAAGAAGGACGGAAGGTTGCCGCCAACGCAGCAAACGTGGCGTGAATCCTGTCAAAATCATTCGTACCCTGCCGACCACAAGTCAGCGCGAGCCGAAAATCGCGCTGGCGTTCGGAAATTTCGACGGCGTGCATCGTGGACATCAGGCGATGCTGCGCCGTGTCGTCGAAGCGGCGAGCGATCTCGATCTCGTGCCGACGGTGATGACTTTCGAGCCGATGGCACGCGAGTTTTTTTCGCCCGTACGTTTTACAAAAACTGTACCGGCAAGGTTATCGCCCTTGCGTGATCGAATCGAGCGAATCGCCGAAACCGGCATCGCCCGCATTTACTTGATGCGTTTCGATGCGCGGCTGGCGGAGATGGATGCGGAAACCTTTGTCGGCGATTTGCTGGAACGGCGGCTGAATGTGCGCTGGTTGTTGAGCGGTCACGATGCCCGCTTCGGAAAAAATCGGGCGGGGCATCTGGAGTTTTTGCTGGCGCGCTCCAATGCTTTCACGCTGGAGGCGATGTCGGCGGTCGAGGTTGATGGCGAATGCGCGTCGTCCACCGCTATCCGGCAGGCGTTGGCCGCTTCCGATTTCGCGCGCGCCGAGAAGTTGCTGGGACGGCCTTACGCGATTGCGGGGCGCGTGTCGCACGGCGACGCGCGCGGACGCGCGATCGGTTTTCCGACGATGAATGTGCCGTTGACGTTCACGCCGCCGCTCGCCGGCGTGTTTGCAGTGCGCGTTCATGGCTTGGGCGCTGTGCGCATGGGCGTGGCGAATCTCGGCGTGCGACCGTCGATAAAAACGGCAGCGCCTCGGCAGTTGCTGGAGACGCATGTGTTCGATTTTAACGAGGATGTTTACGGACGACGCATCAAAGTGGAGTTTGTCGAAAAGCTGCGCGATGAAATGCGCTTTGCCGATATGGCGGCGCTGACGAAACAGATTGAAGCCGATGCCGGTCACGCAAAAGCTGTTTTCGGCGCAAGAAATGTTTTCACCGAATGTTTGCAGAGCGCTTGAAAGAATTACAGATCAGAAAGATAAATGAGAGACAACGATGTCGGAAGATAAAAAAATCGAAGCGAAGAAAGATGATTATCGCGCCACTTTGAATTTGCCGGAAACGCCGTTTCCGATGCGCGGCAATCTGGCGCAGCGCGAGCCGGTCTGGGTGGCCGAGTGGCAGGAAAAAAATGTGTATGAAACGATACGGGCGGCGTGTGCCGAAGAGCGGCGGCCTTTGTTCGTTCTGCACGACGGCCCGCCTTACGCCAACGGCGACATTCATATCGGTCACGCGGTCAACAAGATTCTGAAAGACATCATCGTCAAAAGCAAAACGATGGCGGGCTTCGACGCGCCGTATGTGCCGGGCTGGGACTGCCACGGCATGCCGATCGAAATTCAGATCGAAAAAACGCACGGAAAACATTTGTCAACGGCGGACACGCAGCGTTTGTGCCGCGCTTACGCCAAGGAACAAATCGCCAAACAGATGAAAGGTTTTTTGCGGCTCGGCGTGTTGAGCGATTGGAAAGACCCTTACACCACGATGGCGTTTCGCAATGAAGCCGACGAAGTGCGCACGCTCGGTAAAATTTTGCAGAAGGGTTATCTCTATCGCAGTTTGAAGCCGGTGAATTGGTGTTTCGATTGCGGCAGTGCGCTGGCCGAGGCCGAAGTCGAATACGAAGACCGCACCGACAGCGCGATTGATGTCGGCTTTTCGTTGCCGAACAATGAACGCGCGCGTTTGGCGCAAGCCTTCGGATTGAAAGAAGCGCCGGCGGGTTTGATTCAAGCGGTGATCTGGACAACGACGCCGTGGACGATTCCGTCGAACCAAGCGCTCAACGCGCACCCCGATCTCGTTTACGCGCTGGTCGAAACGCCGGAGAAACATTTGATTCTCGCGCAGGATTTGGTGGGAGCGTGCTTGAAACGCTACGGTTTGACCGGCAAAGTGACGGCGACGACGAAAGGCGCGGCACTCGAACATCTGACCTTTCGCCATCCGTTTTACGATCGCGCCTCGCCGATTTATCTTGCCGACTACGTCACGCTCGATGCCGGCACCGGCATCGTTCACAGCGCGCCCGCTTACGGCATCGAAGATTTTCAGAGCTGTCGCAAGTACGGCATGAAGGACGAAGCGATTCTCAATCCGGTGCAAGGCCACGGCAAATACGATGCGGCCTTGCCGTTTTTCGGCGGCCTCATGATTTGGGAAGCCAATCCGAAAATCGTCGAGAAGTTGCGGGAAGTCGGCGCGCTGTTGCACACCGAAAAATTCACGCACAGCTACATGCACTGCTGGCGACACAAATCGCCGGTCGTCTATCGCGCAACGCAACAATGGTTTGCAAGCATGGACGACGCGCCCGGTTTTCAAGGTGTGAAACCGGCAAAAACGTTGCGCGAAACGGCGCTGGCCGGTATCGAAGCGACGCAGTTTTATCCGGCTTGGGGCAAAGCGCGCTTGCACGCAATGATTGCCAATCGTCCCGACTGGACATTGTCGCGGCAGCGACAATGGGGCGTACCGTTGCCGTTCTTTGTTGACCGTCAAACCGATGAACTGCATCCCGATTCGCTGACGCTGCTTGAAAAAGCGGCGAAGATGATCGAAGCGCGCGGCATCGAATCGTGGTTTGAAGCGACGGCGACCGATTTCGGCGTCGATGAACAAAAATGCCGCAAACTGACCGACACGCTCGATGTCTGGTTCGATTCCGGCTCGACGCATCAAACGGTGATGGGCGGCATCCACGGACGCGAACAAAATCTCGGCTCGCACGGCGGCAAAACGCGCTTCCCGGCGGACATGTATCTCGAAGGCTCCGATCAACATCGCGGCTGGTTTCATTCGTCGCTGCTGGTATCGTCGATGTTGAACGGCGTGCCGCCTTACAAAAGTTTGTTGACGCACGGCTTCACCGTTGACGCCCACGGCTACAAGATGTCGAAATCGCGCGGTAACACCGTGTCGCCGCAAAAAGTCGGCGACACGCTGGGCGCAGAAATTTTGCGGCTGTGGACCGCGGCGACCGATTATTCGGGCGAGCTGTCGATCTCCGACGAAATTTTGAAGCGCGTGGTCGAAAGCTACCGCCGCATTCGCAACACGCTGTGTTTTCTGATGGGCAACACCTCCGATTTCGATTTTGCCCGTGACGCCATGCCGCTCGACGCGATGTTTGAAATGGATCGCTATGCGCTGGCGAAAGCGGGCGCGTTGCTGGCCGGTTTGCGCGAAGATTACGCG
>JAITBX010000134.1 GCA_031283405.1 Burkholderiales bacterium
AGATCGAAGTCGTTCATGTGGTCGGCGTCGCGGATGACGTCGGGGCTGAAGTGCTGGCCAATCAGATGGTTGATGAGTTGGCGGCGCTTTTGTGATTCGATCCACAGCGCGCGGAATTCATCGAGGCGGTGCGCTTCGGCAAGCACGCGAGCGATGATCCCGCGCCGGTATTCGTCTACCGGGATCGGCGCGCTGTTGCCGGCAACGATGAAGCGGCCCTGCGCGTTGATGATGACCTGCTGGCCACCGATGACGGGCACGGCGATACCCTCCCCCCCGTCGCCACCGCCTTCTCCATCGTCATCACCGCCGCCGCCACCGCCGGAGCGCGGCGGGTTAGTGATGAAATCCGCCCCGAACAGGTCGGTGACGCCGGTGTAGTCGTACAGCCAGAATTTGTATTTCTGCGTCGTTTCGTCGATGCGCGTGCCGCGCCCAACCATCTGGTAGAACTTGATCGGCGATTGCAGGTAGCGGAAAAACACCACGGCGTTCAGGCGCTCGATGTCCACGCCGGCTTCCAGCAAGTCCACCGTGCAGGCGATGAAGGCGCGATGGCTGCTGCCGCGCATGGGTTCGATCAAGTCCGCGCCATTGTTCGGCCCGCCCATGCACTTGAAGGCGTACAGGTCTGTGGGCGTCTGGCCGTGTTTCTTGCACCAATCCGAATACAGGTTATTCATCTGCATAGCCACGCGGTCGGCGTGGATTTCGCGGGTGCAGAAGATGATGACTTTTTGCTCCGGGCCGCCGTTTTCGCACAGCAGGCCGAACAGATCCGCACACATCTTCGGGGTGCGCAGGTCGATGAACAGCGCGTCGTCGAAGTCCTTGCCGGTGTATTCGGCCCTGGTCAGATCGTCCGCGGTGAGCGGCCTGCCGGTCTTGATGTCCTTGACGCCCGCCTTGAGGATTTCATCGCGGGTGAAGATGCGCGCGTCAATGTCGGCCTTGCGCTTGACGATTTCGCAGGCGGCCAGATAGCCGTCTTCCTGCGCCTGTGTCAGCGTGTATTCGTAAACGGGTTCGCCGAAGTATTTGACATTGTGGGCGGTAATTTCGTGGTCGCCTTGTTCTTCGGCGCTGGCATTTTTGTTTTCCTTGAGCTTACGCGGCGTGGCGGTGAGGCCGATGTGAATGGCGTTGGGGTTGCATTCCAGCACCTGCGACCACTTGCCCCACGCCGAGCGATGGCATTCGTCGATGATAATGACGGAGAACGCATCTTTCTCATAGTGTTCGGCGAGGAAACTCGCATCGCCCGCTTCATCAATGCCCAGCGTCTGGTAGGTGGCAATGTGGATACGGGCATTGGCGGCGGCATTCTTGCCGCGCTCGGTTTGCACGATGCGGGCGTTGTCGCCGAACGCGGCCTTGAGCTTGCTGTAAGCCTGTTCGCGCAGTTCGTCGCGGTCGCACAGGAACAGCGCGGGCTTGGGCAGCATGGCCGCTTGCGACATGCGCCACAGCAGGTTGGCGGCGATGATGGTTTTCCCCGAGCCAGTCGCCAGCGGCAGCAGCACCCGCGGAGCACGGCCCGCGTTCCATTCAAGGATGACTTTCTCGAAAGTGGCGCGAATGGCGGCGTCCTGGTAATAGCGGGTTTGCTGTGACCATGCCGGGCTGTCTGCCTGGAACAGCAGCTTGGCCTGGGGTTGGTTCAGGTCGATGCCCTTGTCCCTGGCGTAGCGGGCGCACAGGTCTGGGTGCGGCGGAAAGTCTGCCAGCGGAAACGGGCCGGTTTGCAGGCCGCTGGGTTTGTCGAATTCGCCATACAGGTAGCCGTTGCTGGCGAAGACGTATTGAATGTCGAAACGTGTGCAGTCGGCGTAAGCCTTGGCCTGTTGCATGCCCTTCATAGGGTCTTCGCTCTCTTTTTTTGCTTCCAGCACGGCGACCGGCAGGGGCTTGGGCATGTTGCCCACCTGGACGCACAGCAGGTAATCAGTACGGCCTGAACCTTTGCGGCGACGGCCTTTCGGCCCTATGGGTTCCGCTGGCGCGGGCGTTTCCAGCTTGATGCGCTGTGGCCTGTCGTAACCCTTGTCGCGCAAGACCGGGTCGATGAGATGAAAGCGGGTTTCTTCTTCGTTGAGCGGCACAGTTCTTACCTTTGTCCCTATTGTTGCACACAAAGCGCCCCGGTGAGCTATTTCAACCCCTTGAAACGAACTCGTTTCGGGCGCGCGCCTTCTTCGCCCAGCCGCTTGATCTTGTCGGCTTCGTATTCATGGTAGTTGCCGTTGAAGAACACCCATTGGCTGTCGCCTTCGGCGGCGAGGATGTGGGTGCAGATGCGGTCGAGGAACCAGCGGTCGTGGCTGATGACCATCACCGCGCCGGCGAATTCGAGCAGCGCGTCTTCAAGCGCGCGCAAAGTTTCGACATCGAGGTCGTTGGAAGGTTCGTCCAGTAATAACACGTTGCCGCCGTTGGCCAGCATTTTCGCCAGATGCAAACGACCGCGCTCGCCGCCGGACAGGTTTTTCACCAGCTTCTGCTGATCGTTGCCTTTGAAATTAAAACGTCCCAGATAAGCGCGGCTCGGCAAAACGAATTTGCCGACGGTAAGCAAATCCAGTCCGCCGGAGACATCTTCCCAGACGGTCTTGTCGCCCTCCAACGCTTCGCGCGTTTGATCAACCGAGGACAGCGTTACCGTGTGCCCGATGGTGACGGCACCATTGTCGGGTTGTTCCTTGTCGGTGATCAGTTTGAACAGGGTGGATTTGCCGGCGCCGTTCGGACCAATGACGCCGACGATGGCACCGGGCGGCACTTTGAAACTGAGGTTGTCAATTAAAACACGATCGCCGAAGCTTTTGGTGACGTTGGTGAACTCGATCACTTCTTTGCCCAACCGTTCGGCGACCGGAATGAAAATCTCGTTGGTCTCATTGCGCTTCTGATGTTCGTAATCGGACAGTTCATCGAATCGTGTCAAACGTGCCTTGCTTTTCGCCTGACGCCCTTTCGGATTTTGTCGCACCCATTCCAGCTCTTTCTTCATCGCGCGGGTGCGCGCGTCCTCGGCTTTTTGTTCCTGCTCCAGCCGCTTTTCCTTTTGGTCGAGCCAACTGCTGTAGTTGCCTTTCCACGGAATGCCGTAACCGCGGTCGAGTTCGAGAATCCATTCGGCGGCGTTGTCGAGAAAGTAGCGATCGTGCGTGATGGCGACGACAGTGCCGGGGAAGCGGTACAAAAATTGTTCGAGCCATTCGACCGATTCGGCGTCGAGATGGTTGGTCGGCTCGTCGAGCAACAGCATGTCCGGCTTCGACAACAGCAAGCGGCACAGCGCCACGCGGCGTTTTTCACCGCCGGAAAGCTGCGCGATGGCCGCCTCCCACGGCGGCAAACGCAAAGCGTCGGCGGCGATTTCCAGTTGCGCTTCGGCGCTGTCGCCGCTGCCGGCGGCGATGATCGCTTCCAACTCGGCCTGCTCAGAGGCGAGCTTGTCGAAATCAGCGTCCGGCTCGGCGTACTCCGCATAGACTTCTTCCAATCGCTTCTGCGCCGCCAATACGCCGCCGATGCCTTCTTCCACTGCTTGTCGAACAGTTTGCTGCGGATCGAGTTGCGGCTCCTGCGGCAGATAGCCGATGCTCAACCCCGGCATCGGCACGGCTTCGCCTTCGATGTCTTTATCGAGTCCGGCCATGATTTTCAATAATGTGGATTTGCCGGCGCCGTTCAAGCCGAGCACGCCGATTTTGGCGCCCGGAAAAAAAGAGAGTGAAATGTCTTTCAAAATCTGCCGCTTCGGGGGCACGGTTTTGTTGACGCGGTTCATGGTGTAAACGTATTGAGCCATAGTCGTATTCAAGGGTTGTTGTTCAACGGCCTGTTGTGCAGGCGCTAAGGGAAACGCTGATTTAATCCGTTCCTTCCCCCTCTGGGGGAAGGTTGGGATAGGG
>JAITBX010000174.1 GCA_031283405.1 Burkholderiales bacterium
CGGCAACTGCAATAGCAACAACGACTTCCGATTCGCTATTCTCAGCAATCGACTTTTCCTGTTCTTCGCTCATCTTGGTTCATTTTCATTTAGCAGTGACATTAGAGATGCGCTGATTAGCGCGCTTCTGGTTCAAGTCAGCGCATCCCCTCTCCTCTCCCGCTTGCGGGAGAGGGTTCGGCAGCCTTGCATTCCACTCGCAACACCGCCTTACAACGCTTCATCATCGTCATTCAACACGAACGGCGATTCGCGTTTGCTCTGCACATAAATCGGCGCATACGGCGCGGCCTGCGCCACTTCAATCAATTGTTCGCGCGCCAGTTCCAGCAACGCCAGAAACGTCACGACCAGATGCGGCACATCGGCGTGTTCGTGAAACAACGTCGTGAATTCACGATAATCGCCGTCGTCCAACAGCTTCAACACCCTGCTCATCTCTTCGCGCACCGATAATTGCTCGCGCGTAATCAGATGACGATGCGCCGCTTTGGCGCGACCGATCAGCGAAGCCCAAGCGCGCCGCAAATCTTCCGGCGCCACATCGGGCAGCCGCGTTGCCGCCATCCGGTCGAACCAGATGCAAACCGTCGCAAAGTCGCGGCCTTCCTGCGGGATGGCGTCAAGCGCCTGCGCCGCTGCTTTCATCTGTTCGTATTCGAGAAGACGGCGCACCAATTCGGCACGCGGGTCTTCCGCTTCTTCGCCGGGCGGCGACGGCGGTTTCGGCAACAGCAACCGCGATTTGATTTCGATCAGTACCGCCGCCATCAGCAAATATTCGGCGGCCAGTTCCAAATGCGTGCGCCGCATCATTTCGACATAACCCAAATACTGCCGTGTTAATTCCGCCATCGGAATATCAAGCACGTTGATGTTCTGTTTGCGAATCAGATACAACAGCAGATCGAGCGGCCCCTCAAACATTTCGAGGAAAACTTCCAGCGCTTCCGGCGGAATATACAGATCGCTCGGCAGTTCCGTCAACATCTCGCTGTAAACGCGAGCGACCGGCTTTGTCTCGCCAATCGCTATCGGCGCTTCCGGCAACAGCGTCGCCGCCGCTTCGCTCATCGGCGCTTCGTTCACCCGAAACTCCGGTCGTACGACAAACCCATCGCTTCGCGCACATCGCGCATCGTTTCGTTCGCCTGCTTGCGCGCGCGCGTGCAACCATCGGCAAGAATGTTGCGCACCAGTGCCGGATCGTCGAGATACTGCTGCGCCCGCTCGCGTATCGGCTCCTGTTCTTTCAGAATACCGTCGATCACCGGCTGTTTGCATTCGAGGCAACCGATACCTGCCGTCGTGCAACCTTTCACCACCCAGTCGCGCACCGCTTGATCCGAATAAATCTGATGCAATGGCCACACCGGACAACGTTCGGGATTACCCGGATCGCTGCGCCGCGCCCGCGCCGGATCGGTTTGCATCGTGCGAATTTTGCGCGTCAACTCGGCAGGCTCTTCGCGCATCAGAATCGCGTTGCCGTACGATTTCGACATCTTCTGGCCGTCGGTGCCCGGCACTTTCGATGTTTCGGTCAACAGCGGTTTCGGCTCGACCAGAATCACCCGCCGCGCGCCTTCGAGATAACCGAACAAACGCTCACGATCGCCGAGCGGCAAATTCTGCGTTTCTTCGAGCAGCGGTTTCGCCGCTTCCAGCGCTTCGGTATCGCCGCGCTCCTGAAACGCCTTGCGCAGCTCTTCATAACGACGCGCTTTCTTGCTGCCCAATTTTTTGATGGCCGCTTGCGCCTTCTCTTCAAACTCCGGCTCGCGTCCGTAAAAATGATTGAAGCGCCGCGCCATTTCGCGCGTCAATTCGAGATGCGACACTTGATCTTCGCCGACCGGCACCATATTGGCGCGGTAAATCAGAATGTCGGCGCCCATCATCACCGGGTAGCCGAGAAAACCATACGTTGACAAATCGCGGTCGGCGAGTTTTAGTTGCTGATCTTTGTACGTCGGCACTCGCTCCAGCCAGCCCACCGGCGTCGTCATTCCGAGCAGCAGCGTCAATTCGGCGTGCTCAAGAATCTGCGATTGCACGAAGATTGTGGACTGCATCGGATCGATCCCCGCCGCCAGCCAGTCCACCACCATTTCAAAAGCGCTGTCGGCGATCAACTCCGGCGTTTCATAATGCGTCGTCAACGCATGCCAGTCAGCGACGAAATAAAAACATTCGTACTGTTCCTGCAAACGCACCCAGTTTTTGAGCGCGCCATGATAGTGGCCGAGATGCATACGGCCGGTCGGGCGCATTCCCGACAATACACGGTCAGCAAACATGAATTTTCTTGTTGCGGTTAAGTAAACTACAAATAAAAACAAATCGAGGTCAACCCGTCGAGGGCGTCAAACACTCATCAAACGTTTTATCGCGCGTTGCACACGCGCTTGACGCCGCTTCCCTTGTTGGGTCTTTCTACATTCCGGTCAATGCGCCGATCAGCCAGACGCCTGCCATCATCAACGGCTTCATCAGCCACCACAGAACGCCGGTTACCATCAATATTATTACAATAAAAAATCCGTAATGCTCGGTTCGCGCGTAGCTCATCGCCCACCTCCACGGCAGAAACGAATACACGATCCGCCCGCCGTCGAGCGGCAAAATCGGCAACAGGTTCAACGCCATCAAAATCAGATTGAACTGCACGCCAAACAGCACCATCGTCATCAAGCCGCCACTCAGCAATCCGGGAAACAGTATCGCCAGTTTTCCGACGATCGCCCAGCCGAGCGCCATCGCCAGATTTGACAACGGCCCTGCCGCCGAAACCCATCGCATATTGCGGATCGGATCCCTGAAATTTCGCGGCTGAACCGGCACCGGCTTCGCCCATCCGAACAAAAACATCGGGCCGCCCGTGAATTTCGCCATCAGAAACAGCCCCAGCGGAATCAAAATCGTTCCAACCAGATCGATGTGCTTGATCGGATTCAGCGTGATGCGCCCCAGCATTTCCGCCGTGCGATCTCCGAACTTGCGCGCCACATAGCCGTGCGCCGCTTCGTGCAGCGTAATCGCCAAGATGGCCGGCACACCGAACAGTATGATGGTGACAAGAGTGGAAAACATGGAGTCCATCTGCGCTATTCTACCGTATGGTTGCGCGCGCCGCCGCGCCTTCCGCTTCAGGTGCGGATCATACCGTATTTCCGGCGAAAAAGCGCCGAATCGCTCCGGCTTTGCCGGATTGTCCATACCGTCATGATGTTGCGGCGCGACGCGGCTCTCTGAAAATGCGCCATAATGCCGACGGTCGGGCTTTTGGTATGATGGCATCTGTAGTGGCGAGAGAGTGGCCGTAGGGGCGACAACCCTCGGTCGCCCGCTATTGTGGGCGGCAGGATGTTATTTCTATGGCTCATGCAGTAGGAGAAAAAAGTTTCGGATTTCATTCAAAATCGCCCTATGGCATTTTTGACTCAAACCTGCACATTCTTTCCTCTCTCCAAGCCCCCTTTTGAAAGGAGGCGTCGGCTGAGCTTTCCAAAGGACGACGGGGGTTTGTATTCTGAGTGTGGCGGGAGAGGACGCAGGGGCGGCAGTCTGCCGCCCGCAAAGACTGATTCGAAACCGCTCTGATATTTTTTGATATTTATTTTCCGACAATTATTTTTTATGCGCTCTTTCATCGTTGCTTTCACTTCGACTTTTTTCCTTGCGCCGATGCTCCTCTTCTCCGCTGCGCAAGCGCAAAATCTACCGACCACCGCGCAACCGCCGTTGCCGACGATCGAATTGACCGTCGGCGCGAAAACCGTCACCGCCGAAGTCGCGCAAACACCCGAACAGCGCGAGCGCGGCTTGATGTACCGCTTCACCCTGCCCAGCGATCACGGCATGATCTTCGTGTTCGACCATCCGCAACCGCTTTCGTTCTGGATGAAAAACACCCCCGCGCCGCTGTCGATCGCCTTCATCGACGAACACGGCGCCATCCTCAACATCCGCGAGATGGCGCCGAATGACGAAACGACCTTGCACACGTCCAAAGGCAACGCGCTCTACGCCCTCGAAATGCGCAAAGGCTGGTTCGCCGAACATGGCATCAACGCCGGCGCCACCATTCGCGGCCTGCCGCCACCGACGAAACGATAGCAGGCTGCCGCGCCCCTGAGGCAGCCCGCAACCTATGGGCTTCCTGAATCCTTGCCGTGGCGCTTCTCCAAGCATCGCACCACCGCGTCCAAATCCAATGCCTGATCCTGCAACAACACCAGCAAGTGATACACCAAATCGGCGGCTTCGTTGGTGAGTTCGTCACGATCGCGCGCCATCGCCGCCAGCGCAGCCTCGACGCCTTCTTCGCCGACTTTCTGCGCGATGCGTTTGGTGCCGGAAGCGTAAAGCCGCGCGGTGTACGAGCTTTCGGGGTCGGCCTTTTTGCGTTGCGCCAGCAACTGTTCGAGTTCAGGCAAGAACGCCAAGCGACCGGCTGCCGGTAACGAACATGGTGAGAAACAACTCGATGTGCCGCGATGGCAGGTCGGCCCTTCCGGCTGTGCCAGAATGAGCAAGGTATCATCGTCGCAATCGGCGGCGATTTCGACGACGTTGAGAAAATTGTTTGACGTTTCGCCCTTCACCCACAGCCGCCCTTTGCTGCGCGAGTAAAACGTCACTCGTCCGCTCGCTTCGGTTGCCGTCAACGCTTCTTCATTCATGAAGCCGAGCATCAGCACTTCGCCAGACACCGCATGTTGCACGATCGCCGGAAGAAGGCCGTTACTTTTTTGCCACGCCAGTTTCGCTCTTTGTTCAGCACTCAGTTTTTTGTTTAACACAGCCGCACCTCCACGCCGTTTTTCTTGAGATAACGTTTCAATTCTCCGATATCGATGATTCGTTTGTGAAACACCGATGCCGCCAACGCGCCATCGACTTTGGCTTCCTCGAACGCCGCGAGAAAATGCGCCATCTCGCCTGCGCCTCCCGACGCAATCAACGGCACTTTGCAAACTTCGCGCACTTTTTTCAGTTGCTCAATATCGTAGCCGCGCCGCACGCCGTCTTGATTCATCATGTTGAGCACGATTTCACCGGCACCGCGTTTTTGCGCTTCGCGCACCCAATCGAGCGTTTGCCAAACCGTTTTCCGTGTGCGCGCTTCGTCGCCGGTAAATTGATACACGCGATACGAGCCATCCGCTTCATCGTGCCAAGTGTCGATGCCGACCACCACGCATTGTTCGCCATAACGTTCGGCCAATCGGTCGATCAACGACGGATCGGCAAGCGCCGGCGAATTAATCGAAACTTTGTCCGCGCCATATGCCAGAATCGCGCCGGCGTCGTCACAACTGCGAATGCCGCCCGCCACGCAAAACGGAATGTCGATCACTTCCGCCACTCGCGCCACCCAGCTTTTGTCAACGACGCGGCCATCGCTCGACGCGGTGATGTCGTAAAACACCAACTCGTCGGCGCCTTCCTGCGCGTAACGCTGCGCCAGCGGCACAATGTCGCCGATGATTTCATGATTGCGAAACTGCACGCCCTTGACCACTTGCCCGTCGCGCACATCGAGGCAGGGAATGATGCGCCGCGTTAATGTATTTTTTATCAACATGAGTTTTGCCAACTTTTATTTTACTAACTTTTATTTTACTAACTTTGATTTTTCCAACTTTGGTTTTTCCAACATCTAATCGCTTCCGCGACCGTGAATTTTCCTTCGAGCAAAGCGCGCCCGACGATGATGCCGACCACGCCGCTGTCGCGCAATACAGCGATATCGTCGAGCGAGCCGATGCCGCCGGACGCTTGAAAGGCCACACCCGGAAACGCTTGCGCCAGCGAACGGTACAGCGCCACGTTAGCGCCGCGCATCATGCCGTCGCGGGCAATGTCGGTGCACAACACATGGCGAACGCCGCAAGGCGCAAACTGTTTCAACACTTCTTCGATCGTGATCGCCGACGCTTCCTGCCAACCGGCCACCGCCACCTGCCGCGCGCCGTCGTCGCCGACCCGAAC
>JAITBX010000192.1 GCA_031283405.1 Burkholderiales bacterium
GCTTCCCGTAAAAATCCTATGATCTGTTCTTCCGAAAACCTCTTCTTCATTTCCAATCTCCTTTGTCTTTGGGATTGGACTCTAATTCCAGCCGCTACTCAATTCCGGGGGGACGTCGCTGCGAATAAAGCAATTCCCTTTTTACCAACTCTGCAAATGCGGTTTTCTCGATTGCGCTCAACGTTTCTTTCTGAAAGCTGAACATAAAATCAAAATTTGCGCCGTGTCTGAATAAACGACCCGGCAGCGGATAATGCTCTCGATTGCCAATAATAATTCCATATCTGATAAAAGGCGTTATGGTTTTATGGCTTTGAGCCTTACTGCTGTATGTAATGGCATCATGAGTAGTAATGCTCGACAGCTTTGCTTCAATGATTATTCGAGGTTTAATAACGTCGTCGATCTGTTCGTAAACCAGCAAATCTGTTTCAAACTCCATACTGGATTGTTCGCGCGGCGTAAAATCTACCTCATAGTCCAAAATCTCTCTTGCGTATGGGAGTTTTACCAGCGTGTCGACTTTGATATTAGCCGACAGGCTTATCGATGACAAAAAATCTTTGACGGTTTCTGCCCATTGTTTTTCGTTCATTTCATGCTCCGGATGATTTCTGACAGGGATTCCTAGCGGCGTTGGCAATCTCCTTCTTCAAGTCGTCGCAAGCCGCCTCCATTTCAAGGATAGTTTCGGTGAAAGATGGCAAAAACCTATCGCCCGGCTCACTACGAAGATACGCCTGTTTATGGTCAGCCTCAATTACATTCAGCCTATCTAGAATAGATAATGTCGTTTGATACTTCGCGTGGATACTACTGCCCCATAGATATCAATAATCATTTTGAGCCGATTCAGGTCGCTTTTGGGTTTCATTGCGACGACTGAATCCAGGTATTGGTTGTAGTCAGCGCTAATGGGCACCTGCTAATCAGTGTTTCCCTAAAAATCTTCCTTCTTCGGCGACCGTTGCAGCAGCGCTTCGATGGCGGCTTTGACGGTCAGTGTGCCGTCTAGGATTTGTGAAACGGTTGCGGCGATCGGCATTTCGATCGCGTGTTGTTGCGCCAGCCGAGTGACGGCGCGGGCGGCGGGGACGCCTTCGGCGACGTGGCCGAGTCGCGCCAATATGTCCGGCAGCGCCAGCCCTTCGGCGAGCATCATGCCGACGCGGCGGTTGCGCGACAAGTCGCCGGTACAGGTCAATACCAAATCGCCCAGTCCGGCCAGGCCCATTAACGTTGTGCGTTGGCCGCCGAGCGCTTCGGCCAAGCGCGCCATTTCGGCGAGCCCGCGCGTCATCAGCGTAGCGCGGGCGTTGTGGCCGAGTTTCAAGCCGTCGCAAATTCCGGCGGCAATCGCCAGCACATTTTTGACGGCGCCGCCGATTTCAACGCCGCTCAAGTCATCGTTAACATAGACGCGCAAAGTTTCGCCGCGAATGTGCGCGGCCACTTGCTCGGCGGCTTCGCGCTGCGTCGCGGCGGCGACCAGCGCCGTCGGCAAGCCCTGCGCCACTTCTTGCGCGAAGGTGGGGCCGGAGATGATGCCGACTGCTGTCGGCCACAGCGGCGCGAGTTTCTGATGCGGCAAAAAAACGTTCTCGCCGTCGGCAAGAAATCCTTTGCTCAACCAGGAAAACAGCGGCGCGGAGGTTGTCGCCAGCGCGCGTTGACAGTTCACGATCAATTCCGGCAACACCGCGACCGGCGTCGCCGCGATCAACAGCGTTGCGTCACGCACCGCTTCTTCGAGCGAGGCGGTGATGCGCAGTTCCGGCGGCAAGGCGACGCCCGGCAGAAAGCGCGCGTTGACGCGATCCCGCGCTACTGTCTGCGCTTGTTGCGCGTTGTATTCCCAAAGGACAACCCGCAGCTTGGAAGATAAATGCGCCGGCAAACGGGTCAAGTGCAAAGCAAACGCCGTTCCCCAAGCGCCCGCGCCGAGAATGGCTATCACCGGAGCAGCCATCGCTTACAACCCGAAAACGCTGTTGATGCGCACATAGCCGGACGCGCCGTCCCGATGGCGCACGCGCACCCAGCCGGGCGTGAGCGTGGTCATCGGCGATGTGGCCGCTTCATCGAGGTCGAGCAAAACATTTTCCTCGGCCTCGAAAACCAGCGGCGCGTCGTCCGCCGGTTGCGCGCGAATCTGCGCGCGCGCCACGCGCACTTGCAGCGCGCGTTTGTCCGTCAGTTTGGGGCGCTCGACCCAGCCGATCGTGCCTTGCGCATCGCGTATCTTGCTCCAGCCTTCGATCGACGAAATTAATTCGACCGGCACGCCGTTACCGTAGAGGAACAGCGGCCGCGCTTTTTGCGAGGGCGCATCGTAAAGAACGGCGGGCGCGCTGTTGATCGTTTGAAAATCGGCAGCATGCGCGGCGACAACCAACGCGCCGGACAGGAGGAAAGGAATGGCGTAACGAAACATGATGATGAACCGGAAAGGGAACGTTTGCAGGATACAGGAATTACGCGGCGCCGCAACATCGCGGTTGGGAACGTAGTGTCAAGACCCCTTTTGAAAGAAGTCGCCCGACGAAAGCGGGTGGGGTTTGCAGAGACAAGGCAGGCCTTGTCTCTACGGTTGATGCCTGATCCCCGATCAGTTGACCGCGCCGGTGGGCGCTCCTTCCAGCTTGCTCTGCGCGGCCATTTGCTGCTGGTAGAGCGCTTCCAGATTCGTCGGCGGCAAATAGAACGGCGGGAAGCCGGCGTGGCCGACGGCGGCGGAGACGAGTTCACGCGCATACGGAAACAGCACCGACGGTAAATGCGTGGCAATCAGCGGCTGCAACATCGCTTCCGGCAGGCCAGTGATGTTGAAGATGCCCGCTTGTTTGGCTTCAATCAGCAACACGGTTTTTTCTTCGAGCTTGAACGTCAACGTAACGGTCAACACGCTTTCGTAAGTGTCGTCGGCGATCTTGTTCGCTTCCGCGCGTAAGTTCATTTCGACCGTCGGCATTTTTTCTTGCTGAAAAATCTGCGGCGCGTCGGGGTTTTCGATGGATAAATCTTTGACGTAGATTTTCAGAATGCGAATCTGCGCGTTGTTTTCTGTCGCCGGTTGGGCGGCATTGGAATTTTCTGCCATGATGGTGTTTCCTTAATGTGGTTAGACGAGGATGGTAAAAAGCAATGGTAAAAGCAAATATCTAAAGCGCGGCGCGTGATTCATGGATTCATTCGTTATCGCTACTACCCCCACCCCAGCCTTCCCCCAAAGGGGGAGGGAATGAAGCTCCTTCCCCCTTTGGGGGAAGGCTGGGGTGGGGGCGGGTAGCGCAAGAAGGTGTACGATGAAATCAAAAACGCCCTAACGCTTGCGTCTTTGCAAGCGGCTATTCTACCGGATTTGCGCCTTGCCTTTGCGTTACCCTCTGAGCAACGGCTCCAGCCCGCCGGCGCGATCGAGCGCCGCCAGATCATCGAAGCCGCCGACGTGGGTGTCGCCGATGAAGATTTGCGGAACGGTGCGACGGCCGGTTTTGGCAATCATCTCGTCGCGCTTTGAAGGGTCTGCGTCGATCTGGATTCGGTCGATTTCGGTCACGCCTTTGCTCTTCAACAACATTTCGGCGCGCTGGCAGTAGGGGCAGACTGCCGTTTTGTACATCGTGACTTTAGCGTGTTCACTTTGAGGATTTGCCATTGCTTTTCTCCGGCGATTTTTCAGGGTTTTTTTCAACAGGCAAGCCGGCTTCTTTCCACGCAATCAAACCTCCTTGCAGGTTGTGAACGGTCTTGCCCAACTCGGCCAAAATCTTGGCGGCGGGCAAACTTCTTTGTCCGCGCTCGCAATAGACCAAAATATTTTTGGGCGATCTCTTGCGCAGATCGGGCAATTTTTCTCTAAGCTCGGCCAACGGAATGTTGATCGCTTTGCCGAGATGGCCGTCGGCGTAAGACGCGGCGTCGCGCACGTCGAGAATGATGATGCCTCCCGCGTTGATGAGCCGCGTCGCTTCCAGCGTCGAAACGCCGGAAGTCGAGGAAAAGCGGTTCTGAATTTGCGTCCAAAACAGGAGCAATACCCCAGAGATGACGAAAACGACCGCCAGCATCCAGTTCTTGATGAGAAAATCCAGTAATTCCATGTGATTGAAGCGTTGATCCGTAAAGGCGAATCATAGCGCATCCCCGTTTTTCCTGTTTCTGATTTTGTGGCAATGGGGCTGGGCGGGTGATATAAAATACCCCGTCACTCCAGCGGAATTGTCATGCAAAACCTCTTGACCGCCTTCGGGCGGGCGTTTTCCTCGTTGCTCCAGCCTCGGATGTGGCTGCCGATCCTCGCGCCGGCGCTGCTTTCCTTTCTGGTCTGGATTCTGCTCACCGTTTTTGTACTGCAAACGCTGGCCGGATGGCTGCTCGACGTGCCGCCGTTTTCATGGGCGTCGGCATTCATCGCCCTGTGGTTCGCCAAACTGCTCGCTTTCATCGGCGGCTGGGCGGCGATTTTCGCCGTTGCTTATCTCATGGCGCTGGTGCTGACGGCGGTTTTCCTGTTGCCGGTTTTGCTCCGGCGCATCGCCGCGCGCAGCTATTCCGATCTGGCGCTGATGGGCAAAGACAGCTTCGTCGGCAGCACGATGAACAGCCTCGTCTCCATGCTCGGATTCGTCGTCGGCTGGATCGTGACCCTGCCGCTCTGGCTCATTCCGGGAGTGGCGTTTCTCCTGCCGTTTCTCTGGCTCGCCTGGCTCAACCGCCGCCTCTTTTCCTACGACGTGCTCAGTCTGCACGCGACCGAAGAGGAGTGGCGGACGCTGCGCAAAAAATGCGCTTGGCCGCTGTTTCTGATCGGCCTGTGCTTCGCGGCGCTCGCGCACATTCCGCTCCTCGGCATTCTGGCGCCGACGCTGGCGATGCTGACCTACATCCACTACGGACTCGAAGCCCTGCGACAATTGCGCGGCGGCGCGGTGATGGTCGTGGCGCAACGCGAAGCAGAAAATAAAACATAACCGGCGGCAGGGTTGAAAAAACGATCTGAATCACGGAATGAATCCCATGTTGCCCCTCTCCCGAAAGAAGCTCTCTTTTTTTAGCAAACACAAAGACGCCCCTCCTGTCTCCGAGGAAACGCCGACGGCTTTTCCTGCCGGCCATTTTTATTCTCCGCTTGTTGATGCGGAAGAATTGGCCGAGCGGGAAGCGGAGTTGTGGCCAGCAACGCCGCCGGTGATTCTGGGAATCGACTTTAACGAACAAAATCATCGCCAAATTCTCACGGAAGATTTTCCTCGCTTCATCGGCGATTACGACTATCCCGAAAAAGAAAATGAGGTCACACGGGAAAGCGATTTCTTTACGCAAAACAGTCAATTCAGTTGGCTGGACGCAAGAGCGCTTTTCGTGTTGATGCGAAAGTGGCGACCCGCTCAAATCATTGAAGTAGGCTCAGGCTTTTCTTCGCTGTTGATGGCGGATATCAACCGCCGCTTTCTGAACGGGAATTGTTCGCTGACGTGCATCGAGCCTTATCCGCGAGCGTTTTTGAAACAAGGTGTTCCGGGCATTTCAAAACTCATCGAAAAAAAAGTGCAGCAAGTGCCGCTGGAAACTTTTGACGCGCTGGAAAGCGGCGATATTTTGTTCATCGATTCCTCTCATGTTTCAAAGACGGGAAGCGACGTCAATTATTTGTTTTTCGAGGTTTTGCCGCGCTTGAAAGCCGGCGTGAAAATACACATCCACGACATTTTTTTGCCGAACGAGTATCTGAAAGACTGGGTATTGAAAGAGCGCCGAAGCTGGGACGAGCAATACCTTTTGCGCGCCCTGCTCATGTATTCGTCGGCGTTCAAAGTGATTTTCGGATGCTCCTACGCTTTCGCCACCACGCCCGACAAAGTCAAAACAGCGCTTGCTCATCCCCACGACCACGCTTTCAGCGGCGGCAGTTTTTGGATAGAGCGAACGTGAGCGATGAAACCCGCAAGCAACCCCGGACGGCGTAACCGTAACAGCGGCACCGTAAAGCATGGGCATGGACAGAACAATAAATTGGTCGTGCCTGAACATTGGCGCACCGGCAGGGTCTTTATCGAGGAAATTTCGCCGTGCGCCAAGATCGTTCGCACTATCGGGGCGTGGGCGATAACTTTTCTCGTGCAGCGCACCCGCCCCGATTGGTTTTATCCTTGCACGGTTGAAGATATTTGCGCCGTGCTTCACCATTTGCCGCAAGAGGATATCAGGAAAATCCGTTTCATCGTTCTGCGCCAGCCCAC
>JAITBX010000231.1 GCA_031283405.1 Burkholderiales bacterium
CATCGAGTGCCGGATCAACGCCGAAGACCCCGAAACTTTCGCGCCGTCGCCGGGACGCATCACCTCGTACCACACGCCGGGCGGACCGGGCATTCGGGTCGATTCGCACGTTTATCACAACTATTTCGTGCCGCCGCACTACGATTCGATGATCGGCAAAATCATTTCCTACGGCGACACCCGCGAACAGGCGATTGCCCGCATGCGCATCGCGCTTTCCGAAATGGTCGTCGGCGGCATCAAAACCAACCTCGATTTGCATCAGGAATTGCTGGTCGATGAAAATTTCGTTCGCAGCAATTACTCGATTCACTACCTCGAAGAGCGGATGGCGCAGCGGAAATCGTTGAAGTGAGTTACTGCGCTTTGCGTTTTGAAACAGACGCGGCGCAGGCGGAAGCGTGGTCTGACGCGCTGCTCGATCTCGGCGCGTTGTCGGTGGATTTGTCCGATCCTCATATCGGCACCGATAAAGAGACGCCGCAATACGGCGAGCCGGGCATGCCCGGCGAAGTGTTGTGGCCGACCGTGCGAATCGACGCGCTGTTCCCTCAACCGTTTCCAGATTCAATCAACGACGGCAACGCTGGAACTGAAACGTTGACGCCTCCGAGGAACGATTCAGCACCTCCACTGCCCCCATCCCAGCCTTCCCCCAAAGGGGGAAGGAGCCGCCTTCCCTCTCCCTCTGGGGGAGGGTTAGGGCGGGGGCAAGAAGGCGCGCGATTGAATCAAAATCACCCCAAAGCATTGACCGCCGCTCTGACAAAAATCGCCGCCGCCTTGTCGTGCCCCTTGCCGCTGTTTGAAATCGCGCCGATCGCCGAGCGCGATTGGGTGCGTGAAACGCAGTCGCAGTTCGGCCCGATTGCGGTGACCGACGATTTCTGGATTGTCCCCACTTGGTCAACGCCGCCCACGCAAGCCAGCCATCTTCTGCGGCTCGACCCCGGCTTGGCTTTCGGCACCGGCTCGCACCCGACCACGCTGCTGTGTCTGCGCTGGTTGCGCGAACACGTTCGCCCTGCGGATTCCGTCCTCGATTATGGCTGCGGCTCCGGCATTCTGTTGCTGGCGGCGCGGCTGTTCGACGCCGGTGCCAACGGCGCGGCCTTTGGCACGGACATCGACCCGCAAGCCTTGATCGCCAGCCGCGAGAACGCGGCAGCCAACCGGCTCGACGCGCGCTTCGTTGCGCCCGAACAACTGCCCGAACGCACCTTCGATCTCGTCATCGCCAACATCCTCGCCAACCCGTTGCGGGCACTGGCGCCGCTGCTTGCCGGACGCGCCGCAATAGGCGGCCGCCTCATTCTTTCCGGCGTTCTGGAAGAACAGCAGGAAGAGCTGTGCGCCTGTTATGAGCCGTGGTTTGAAATCGCGCCTTGGCAAACGCTCGATGGTTGGGTGTTGTTGGCGGGGATTAGGGTGTCAGGGATCGGGGATCAGGCATCAGGAATCAAAGCATAGGGACAACCGCCCTCGGTCGCCCGTGTTACGGGCAGCAAAATGCCGCCCCTACGATGTTGTTACTGTTGCGGGTGAACACAGTTCGCCCCCTCATCTGATCCCTGATTCCTGATTCCCGCTAACCGTGTTAAATTTATTCTTTTCCCCTTCACCGGAGCCGTCGTCGTGATGACGCTTACCGCCGTTCTGATTTTGCTGGCTGCTTCGGTCGCGGCGGTGCTCGTTTGCCGAACGATCCAGATGCCGGCGATTCTCGGCTATTTGCTGGTCGGCGTGGCACTCGGTCCCAACGGTTTCGCGCTGATCGGCGACAGCGCCGACGCGCGCCATCTGGCGGAATTCGGCATCGTCTTTCTGATGTTCACGCTTGGGCTGGAATTCAGTTTGCCGCAGTTGAAAGCGATGCGACGCGCGGTGTTGGGACTGGGCGCGGCGCAAGTCGCCGTCTGCACGACGGTCGGTCTGGTCATCGTGGCGAGTCTGGGCTATTCGTTGAGCGCCGGTCTGGTGATCGGCGGCATGTTTGCGATGAGTTCGACCGCCATCGTTCTCAAAATGCTGATCGAGCGCGACGAGGTCAGTTCCGAATATGGACGCAACGCCATCGCAATTCTGCTCTTTCAGGATTTGGCGGTAATTGGTTTTCTGGTGTTGATTCCGGCGCTGGGTGAAAGCGGCTGGGGCTTGGCGCTGGCGCTGGGGCTGGCGGTGGTCAAAGCGGCGGTGGCTTTCGTGCTGATTTTGAAGCTGGGTCAGCGGCCGATGCGAATCTGGCTCAACACCATCGCCCGCCAGCGTTCGCCGGAACTGTTCATGCTGAACATTCTTTTGATCGTTCTGGCGCTGGCGACGTTGACTGCGCTGGTTGGCCTGTCGATGGCGTTGGGCGCCTTCATGGCAGGCATGCTGATCGCCGAAACCGAACACCGTCACATCGTCGAAGAAAACATCGCGTCGTTCCGCGATTTGTTGCTCGGCCTTTTCTTCGTCACGATGGGAATGGCGCTCAATCCCGGACTGGTCATCGCCAACGCCGAAGCAGTGTTTTTGTTCCTGCTGGCACCGTTTCTCATCAAGGCTGTTGTCGTAGTGGGGCTGGCGCGATTTTTCGGCGGCACGTGGGCGTCGAATGTGCGCATCGGCATTTATCTGGCGCAAACTGGCGAGCTGGCGCTGGTGATGCTGACGCTGGCCAACGACCACAGTATTCTGCCGGCGCATTTGAAACAAACGATCCTGATGGCTGTTTCGCTGTCGATGTTGACCGCGCCGCTGCTCATTCGTTTTTCCGAGCCGTTCATTCGCTGGTTTGAACGCTTCGATTGGCAGGAAAGCGCGGCGCGCATCATGCGCGTGGCGTCGCAAAGCATGGTGTATCAAAACCCTGTGATCATTTGCGGCTACGGTCGCAGCGGGCAGAGTTTGGCGCGTTTGCTGGAGGCGGAAAAAATCAGCTTCGTCGCGCTCGACAACGACGCCATGCGCGTGCGCGCGTCGGCGGAAGGCGTGGCGGTGATCTACGGCGACGCCGGCAACCGCGAGATTTTGGCGGCGGCGGGACTGAACAAAGCGCGCGCGCTGGTCATCTCGTTCGCCGACACGCCGCTGGCGCTTAGAATCATCAACACCGTGCACACCTTGCGCCCGACCCTGCCGATCATCGTGCGCACCTACGACGACAGCGATCTGGATCGCTTGCTTGAAGCCGGCGCCACCGAAGTGGTGCCGGAAATCATCGAAGGCAGTTTGATGCTGGCGACGCATTCGCTGCTGGCGCTGGACACTCCGTTGCCGCGCGTGCTGGCGCGCATTCGCGGCGTGCGCGAAGAACGGTACAGCTTGTTGCGCGGCTTTTTCCATGGCGTTTCCGACGCGCAGGACGACGCCGAAGAAAATTTGCAACCGCGCTTGCGTTCCGTCGTGCTGATGGACGGCGCGGCGGCCATCGGCAAAACGCTGGGCGAGCTTGACCTTGAAGAGTTCGTCAAAGTCTCGCGTGTGCGCCGCGTCGGCAAAGCGCCCAGAGTGCCCGACGAGCACTGGCGATTTGAAGTGGGCGATACCGTGGTGCTGCTCGGCCGCGCCGACGATTTGTCGTTCGCTGTGCAACGCTTGCTGGAAGGAACGCCGGAAGCGTAATTTTTTTGTGGGCGAAAACAAAAATGTCTGCTCCAAAAGACCCGCCCGAATAACTCGTCGAATGTCTTGCCCAACTTCTCCTAACATCGCTCGCCCCTCCAGCGATTTTCGCACCATCGTCTCTCACGCCGTCACGGTGTTCGTCGGGCAGATCGCCGTGATGAGCTACGGCGTGATCGACACCATCGTTTCGGGTCGGCATTCGGAATTGTCGCTGGCGGCGCTGGCGGTCGGCACAGCGATACTAGTCACTGTTTATGTATCGATGACGGGGCTGGTGCAAGCGCTGCTGCCGATCTGGGCTGAGATGCGCGGCGCCCATCGGCCGGCGGACATCGGCCCGTCGATACGGCAGACGTTGTATGTGTGCGCGGCGGCCAGCGTGCTGGGCATCGTCGTGCTGCTTCATCCGGGGTCGCTCTTGCGCTGGGCGGAAGTGCCTGCCGACTTGCAGCCCATCGTGCGTCACTATCTGGCCGTGGCGAGTTGGGGGCTGCCGATGGCGCTGCTGTTTCGCGTTTTCAGTACGCTCAGTCAAGCGCTGGGCGCGCCGAAGCTGGTTACTTGGCTGCAAATCGTTTCGCTGGGCGTAAAACTGCCGCTGTCGATCTGGCTGACTTTCGGCGGCGCAGGCGTGTCGGCGATGGGCGTGGTGGGCTGCGCTTGGGCGACGCTCGCGGTAAACGGTTTCCTATGTTTGCTGGCGCTGATATTGCTGCGCACGCAAACGCTGTACGCTCCTTTGGCGCTGTGGCGTCCTCTGGAGCGCCCGCATTGGCCGACACTGCTGGCTTTCGCGCGACTGGGTCTGCCGGCAGCGCTGAGCGTGCTGGTGGAAGTGACCTCGTTCACGCTGATGGCGTTGTTCATCGCGCGGCTGGGAACCACCGCCACAGCGGCGCACCAAATCGCGGCCAATGTCGCCGTGGTGCTGTACATGGCGCCGCTGGCGCTGGGCGTGGCCGCCAGCGCGCGGGTCGGCTACTGGCGCGGCGCGGGCGACGAAGCGCGCGCCCGCCGCGTGGCGCTGCGTTCACTGGCCGCCGCGATGCTGATGGGGCTGACGCTGTCCATCATCATTTTCATCGCCAAGCCGTGGATCGTGACGATTTACGCGCGGCAAGCCGGAGTGACGCTGCTGGCGGCGCAGTTGCTGGCGTGGGTGGCGCTCTACCACTTGGCCGATTCGACGCAGGTGGTTGCGGTGTTTCTGCTGCGCTGCTACCGCGTTACCCTCACGCCGGTGATCGTCTATTCGGCGCTCTTGTGGGGCTTGGGCTTGGCGGGCGGCTACGCGCTGGCCTACCACGGCTTGGGGGCATTTCCCGCCCTGCGCTCGCCCGTCGCTTTCTGGCAAGCTGCCGCCGTAGCGCTGCTGCTGGCGGCGGCAGCGATGACGCTCATGCTGCGGCGAACGGGAGGGAAAGCAACAACACAAACAATAACGCGATCACACATCAATTTTTGATGATAAAAAACGGACGCCGAAGCGCCCGTTTTTTTGTGACGCATCGGAAAAATCAGCGCCACAATGTATTGCGCCACCATCCTGCCGTCGTGGCAACAACCAACAGCAGCAACGCCAACAACGCCAGCGCCCGCAAGTCGAGTGCGGGAAGCCGTCGGCAGCGTCGGGTTCTCGGCGAGCCTTGCCTACAACCCTTCGCTCGCCATCGCGCCCGACGGTACGCTCTATGTGGCTTATGGGGACGGCGGCAGCAGCTACAAGGCCACGGTGATGCGCTTCGACAGCGGCAGCAACAGTTGGCAAGCCGTCGGCAGCGTCGGGTTCTCGGCGGGCATTGCCTACAACACTTCGCTCGCCATCGCGCCCGACGGCACGCCCTATGTGGCCTATGTGGACAGCGGCAGCGGTTACAAAGCCACGGTGATGCGTTTCGACAGCGTCAGCAACAGTTGGCAAGCCGTCGGCAGCGCCGGGTTCTCGGCGGGCGATGTCAACTACACTTCGCTCGCCATCGCGCCCGACGGCACGCCCTATGTGGCTTATGAGGACGGCGGCAACGGCAGCAAAGCCACGGTGATGCGTTTCCTCAATGCGTCCCCGTCCGGCGCCAGAGTGGGCTCCGTTCCGGCGCTCGACCCGAAGGCGTTGCTGATGCTGGCGTTGATGGTGTTGCTGCTCGGCGGCGCTGTGGTCGGCGGAATAGGATATAGGAAACATTGAAGAGCCGTTGGGGTGAGAAGAGACGCTCGCTGTAAGTGAAGAAAGGCAGCGTCGGCACACGGCTCGCTCAGCGAGCCGTGTGTTTTTTTGGGGAGGAGCGTTGTTAACGACGGAATGCAAACGAGAACGCGGTTTTTGTAG
>JAITBX010000238.1 GCA_031283405.1 Burkholderiales bacterium
AGTCCGCCCTGAACAATTCAAATTCTCCCATGAAGAAAGAAGCCGTATAGGCTAAAAAAGCATTGCAAGATTTGCAGGAAACAGGCACATTACCCCTCGGAATCCTGCAAATATTTACGAGGATTCAATGGCTCCGAAAGCGCCGAACAGAGAGAAAGACCTCTACCGTTACCCCCTGCGGGAACACATCAACCTGAAACACCCGTTGCGAAGATTGAAATCGCGCGTAGGACGAGTGATGCGCGATGTTGAACGCCGTCTTGAAACAGTTTGTGAGGACATCCTCAAAAAAAAAGCGCCGTGTTTCCACACGGCGCGATGTTTTCAAAAGAGCTTTGCTGCTGCGCTTTTTCCCTATGACAAACTTTGCAGGATGGCGTTCGCTTCGGCTTTCTGTTGCTCGTCGCCTTCCAGCAGAACTTCCTGCAGGATTTCGCGGCAGGCTTCGGCGTCGCCGGTGGCCTGATAGGCGCGGGCGAGGTCGAGCTTGGTCGCGGCGTCGTGCCACTGCCCTTCAAGGATCGACGGCGACGGATCTTCGGCGATGCTGTCGTTGTCCGAGAAATCAAGATCGGCCAAACTCGGCGCTCGCATCTCCTGCTCCTTCTCCGCATCGATTTGCGGCGTATCAAAATCGTCCAAATTGAATTCCATGTCCGACTGCTGTTGCGGAATCGTCGTTTGGTTGACCCGCTCTTCCGGCTTGCCGAAATTCTTGAAGCGGCTCAATTCTTCCAGATCGAGATCGACGCCGAAATCTTCTTGCGGTTCCTTCGCTGTCGAGGTGTCGTCCATACTGAAGGTGTAATCCTTCACCGGCGACTGCGGCGCCAATGTGTTTCCTCGCGTTTCGACGGCGCGATTGGCAACATCGACGGCGCGCTCGGCAATCGAGCGCCCCTCCATCGGCGTGAAACCGCGCGGATCGACAGCTTGCCCGCTCACCCGCAGAGGCTCGGTAGCGACGTTGGAACCGGTGATCTCACCTTCGGTGATGGCGCCGGCAAAAAGCGCGTTCCCCGGCAACAAGCGTTGCCCGATCATTGCAGCTCTCTGCCAGTATTCGCCCTTGCCTTGCGTCAACGCCTGCAACTGACGAGCGGTATCTTCAAACTCCGCCGTCTTCTTCTGATCGGCGTAAACCTCCAGCAATTTGAGGAAGACGTCCTGACGATCCGGTCCGCGCTTGAGCGCGTCGCGCAGGATTTCTTCCGCCTGCTGGGCGCGATCGTAGGCCAGATAAACGTCGGCCTCGGCCAGCGGGTCAACTTCGCCGGTGTCGATGCCGCCCAGTCCTTCGCGGCTGAACTCGCTCAGAATCGAATTGCTGCTGGCTGTCGCGTTCGCGGAATGCGCACTTTCGACGCCGCCGCTCACTGAACTGAGCGACGAATGCGGCGACAGCGTTCCGCCGGTAGTGGTTGCGCTGGTCGTGGTCACGCCAAACAAACTATCAACGGCGGCCTCTTCGGCGCGACGGCGACGGTACGCTACGAAAATTCCGCCCGCCACGATCAATACCAACGCGCCGACAAGCCATGTCCAGTTGTCCGAAGCGATGCCAAGAATGGTGTCAACCATGCTCGGTTCCGGCGGAGGAGGCGGGGGCGGTATTCTTTTTTTGGTCGGCGGCGCTACCGGCGGTTGCGGCGGTTGCGCCGGAGCCGCTTCACCACCACCTGCCGGCGGAGGCATCGTCGTGCTGGCGCCATTTGCCGGTGGCGTTACTGCCGACTGCGCTGCGCCGACTGCTTTGGCGTCCGCTGCCGCTTTTGCATCCGCTGCTGCTTTAGCGTCCGCTGCTGCTTTGGCGTCTGCCGCTGCTTTGGCGTCTGCCGCTGCTTTGGCATCTGCTGTCGCTTTGGTGTCCGCCGCTGTTTTGGCTTTGTTGGCCGCGTCTGCCTGCGCCTGCATATCGGCGAGTTGCTTGTTCTTCATTTCCAACTGAAGTTGCAACTTCTTAACGATATCTTCAAGGTCTTTGACGCGCGACTCTTGTTCCTTCAGCGCTTTCTGCGCAGCAATCAAATCTTCGGCTTTCGCGTTGTCCGCTGCCGCATTGCCTTTGCCCGCGCCTTTTCCTTTTCCGCCCTGCTGGCCGGGAGCGCCGGATGAAATTTTCAGTTGCGCACCGCTCGTTCCGGTGTTATCGACGACCGGCGGCATCTTTGTGATCGTGCCCGTTGTTGTCTGGCTGCCCGCGCCTTGACGAACCTGCGTCGGTTGCGCGGCGACTTGTTCGAGATAGTTGTGCCATTCGGAAACCTGCACATGCACGACACGATTGGCTTTGCTCGCTTCGATCGCCGCCATTTCGTCTTTGCTCGGCACTTGCAAAACCGCGCCGCTGCGCAGGCGGTTCATGTTCTTGTTGGCAAACGCGCTCGGATTGGCTTCGTAAAGAGCCGCCAGCGCTTGATTCAGGGTGATTTCTTCGGGCTTGTACGTTTTGGCGATTCCCGACAGCGTGTCGCCGCGCTGCACGGTGTAGGTGTCTCCCGAGGCGCTTGCCGCGCTACCGCCGGACGGCGCGACGGAGGCTGATCCGGTCACGCGGGAATGCGGTGTCGGGCGCTTGCCCGACGGCGCTGCCGAGGCGGTGGTGGGTGGCGTTGACGGCGGAGTTGCTGCTGCTGTCGTCGTTCCGGCAGCTTCCTTCGCTTTCACGCGACCGGAAACCGTCGCCTGCGCCGCCGGAATCACCGGCTCCGGCGTACCTGCTGCCGGCGGATCCAGAAGCACCGTGTATTCACGCAAAGCGTGACCTGCCGGCCAATTGACTTCGACCAGAAGATCGACGTAAGGCTCGGTCACGGGCTGCGACGATGCGACTTTCAAAAAGGCGCTGCCGTCGGGGCGGTTTTCGACCGTCACCTTGGTGCGCGACAACACGCCCTGATACACCAGGTCTTTTTCCTGATAAAGCGACGGCGCCGCGACCTTGGCAGTCAGTTCAGAGAACTCTTCCTTCGTTCCCATCAACTCAATCTGCGCATTCAGCGGCTGCCCAAGCGCGGATCGAACCGTCAACTTTCCAAGACCCAAAGCCCAAGCGCCTTGAGACAGCGTCAGTGCGATTACCAGAAAGCCCAATCTCAAAATGTCTTTTTTCTGCATTGCAACCTCTTAGGGAAAATGATTGCCTGAAGCTAACATAACATCATGGACTTAGCTTCGCAAGCTCAACCAATGGTTGAGCTTTGCCGGAATCTCGGACGCCCCCGGCATACATGCCTCCATGTCGGGTCGTTTCCTCGCCCGACTACTATAAATTGCGGAGGGCACTATCGCAAAGCACCTTGGCTGGTATTCCTGCCCATATGGCATTTTTTTAACAGACTGTTGCATTCATGCAAGTTGTCTTTTCCTTTTTTGCGGCAAAAATGTATCTCGAAGCCCGAAAATGACGGAAGCCTCCTACTGTTGCCGCAAAATCATCAACATCCGCCGCACCGGCTCGGCCGCGCCCCACAGCAATTGATCGCCGCAAGTGAACGCCGATAAATACTCGTTGCCGATATTGAGTTTGCGCAACCGTCCGACCGGCACCGTCAGCGTGCCGCTCACCGCCGCCGGCGTCAGCTCGCGCACCGAGTCTTCTTTGCGGTTGGACACAACGCTGACCCATTCGTTGCCGGCGGCGACCACGTTCTCAATTTCATCGAGCGGCACGTCGCGCTTCAGTTTGATGGTCAAGCCCTGCGAGTGACAACGCATCGCGCTGACCCGCACACAAATGCCGTCGACCGGCACCGGCGTTTTTTCGGTACCGAGAATCTTGTTAGTTTCGGCCAGTCCTTTCCATTCCTCGCGGCTCTGGCCGTTTCCCATTTCCTTGTCGACCCACGGGATCAAGCTTCCGGCCAACGGCGCGCCGAAATTTTCGGTCGGCAGCGTTTTGCTTCGCAAAACTTCGGTGACTTTGCGATCGATATCGAGAATCGCCGACGCCGGGTCGGCCAATTCTCCGGCTACCGCTTGATGCAAAACGCCCATTTGCGCCAGCAATTCGCGCATGTGCTGTGCGCCGGCGCCCGACGCGGACTGATAAGTCATGGAACTCACCCATTCGACCAATCCGTGCCGGAACAATCCGCCCAGCGCCATCAGCATCAGACTTACCGTGCAGTTACCGCCGATGTAATCCTTGATGCCTTTATCCAGCGCTGCGTCGATCACGTCGCGGTTGATCGGGTCGAGCACAATCACCGCGTCGTCCTTCATCCGCAACGCCGACGCCGCGTCGATCCAATAGCCTTTCCAACCGGCTTTTCGTAACTGCGGATGGATTTCGTTGGTGTAATCGCCGCCCTGACACGTCACAATCGCTTCCATTGTTGAAAGCGCTACGATATCGGCGGCGTCTTTCAGCGGCGGCGCCGCCACACCGACATTCGGCGCTGCGCCGCCTATGTTCGACGTAGTGAAAAACACCGGCTCCAATCCGGCAAAATCGTTTTCCTCGCGCATCCGCGCCATTAGTACCGAGCCGACCATTCCGCGCCAACCGACGAATCCAATCCGTTTCATGATTTCTCTTTCTGCTTTCTGAATTTTGAATCTTGATACCTGATGATCGCGTTCACGCCAGCGCCGCTACTACTGCGTCTCCCATCTCGCGCGTTCCGATTTTCTTCATCCCTTCTTCCCAGATGTCGGCGGTACGCAAACCGTCGTCCAGCACGCGCGACACCGCCGCCTCGATCCGTCGCGCTGCTGTTTCATATTGCAAGCTGTAACGCAGCATCATTGCCGTCGACAAAATGGTGGCCAGCGGATTGGCGAGGTTCTTGCCCGCAATGTCGGGCGCCGAACCGTGAATCGGTTCATACATTCCTTTGCCGTTTTCGTCGAGCGACGCCGACGGCAACATCCCGATGGAGCCGGTCAGCATCGACGCTTCGTCCGACAGAATATCGCCGAACATGTTGCCGGTAACGACCACATCGAATTGTTTCGGTTGGCGCACCAGTTGCATCGCCGCGTTGTCCACCAGCATGTGCGACAACGCCACGTCGGGATACTCCTTCGCCGTTTCGATAACGACATCGCGCCATAACTGTGTCGTTTCGAGCACGTTCATCTTGTCGACCGAACAAAGTTTTTTGCTGCGCTTGCGCGTTGCTTCAAACGCGACCTTCGCAATCCGCCGAATCTCGCTTTCCGAATACACCATCGTGTTGAGGCCGACGCGCTCTTCCTTGCCGTTGATGCTGCGCTTTTCTATCCCGCGCGGCTCGCCGAAATAAATATCGCCGGTCAGTTCGCGCACAATCAAAATATCGAGCCCGGCCACCACCTCGGCTTTCAGCGTCGAAGCGTTCGCCAGTTGCGGGTACACCACGGCAGGCCGTAGATTGGCAAACAGATTCAAATCCTTGCGAATGCCGAGCAATCCGCGCTCCGGCCGTTGCGGGCGCGGCAAGTTGTCCCACTTCGGCCCGCCGACCGCGCCGAGCAACACCGCATCGGCCTCACGCGCCTTGCGCCGCGTTTCTTCGGGATACGGATCGCCGGCGGCATCAACGGCGCAACCGCCCAGCAAGCCGGTATCCATTTCCAGCGCAATCGCGCCTTCTTTCTTGAGCGCGGAAAGCACCTTCACCGCTTCCGCAACAATTTCCTGACCGATGCCATCACCCGGCAACACCAACACTTTTGCCATTTTCCATCCTTTATGGCCGTTATAAAAAACGGCGCAAATTCAAATCAATCCCTCTCCCACTACTTGCGGGAGAGGGGAATTTTGTACACGCTTGCGTAAATCAGCGTCTCTTGATTTTCAACGCCCATAATAAGCCACAAAACTGGCTTTAGCGATCACTTCGGTGTGGAGCATGAAGCCCGCCATCGCAGCGGTCGCCTCGGGAGGCAGATCGAGCTTTTCGGTTTTCAACGCATAGACGGTGAAGATGTAACGATGCGGTTTGTCGCCTTTGGGCGGACAAGCGCCGCCGAAACCGGCTTGCCCGGAATCGGTTCGGACTTGTTGCGCGTTTTTCGGCAGGGCTTTACCCGACGGATCGCCGGCGCCTTCGGCAAGCTGGTTGACCGTCGCCGGAATATTCACGACCACCCAATGCCACCACCCCGAACCGGTCGGCGCGTCCGGATCATAGACCGTCACGGCAAAGCTCTTGGTCCCCGGCGGCGCATCCTTCCAGACAAGCGCGGGCGAGGTGTTTTTGCCGCTGCAACCGAAACCGTTAGAAACCTGGTCGAGGGACAATTGCCCTTCGGCCCTGACGGTGGGGCTGCTCAACGAAAACGTGTTGACCGCACCGCACGCCATCGAAAAAACAAAAACAACGACAAACAACAAAGCGCGAATCACATTCATGATGAGTCTCCGATCAAATAATTTCCGCAGATTGACAATAAAACGTTCTGTCAGTCGAATCGCCTACGTAAACAACCACGGCGCAACTTGCCGCCGCTTCGTTTCATACGCGCAAACCTCGTCGGTGTGCGCCAAAGTCAAGCCGATTTCATCGAGCCCGTTCAACAAACAATGTTTGCGGTGCGCGGTAATCTCGAATTTGAACGATTGCCCCGACGGCGTCGTCACCGTCTGCGCCGCCAGATCGATAGTCAACCGATAACCTTCCTGCGCCGCCGTCTCCCGAAACAACTGATCCACCGCTGCTGTTGGCAACACAATCGGCAACAGCCCGTTCTTATAACAGTTGTTGAAAAAAATATCGGCGAAACTCGGCGCAATCACCGCCCGAAAGCCGTAACCGTCGAGCGCCCACGGCGCATGTTCGCGCGACGAACCGCAGCCGAAATTTTCACGCGCCAGCAAAATCTCCGCATGTTGATAACGCGGTTGGTTCAGCACGAAATCGGGATTTATGGGACGCTCGTCGCAACTCATCCCCGGCTCGCCGTGATCGAGATAGCGCCATTCGTCGAACAGATTGGGGCCGAAGCCGGTGCGATAAATCGATTTCAGAAACTGTTTCGGGATGATCGCATCGGTATCGACGTTGGCGCGATCCAGCGGGCACACTAATCCTTGTAACGTTGTAAAGGTTTTCATTTCATTTCTCCGAAGGAACCCGATGATCGGCGGCAAACCGCTTCGATGTTATGACCGTCCGGATCAAACACGAAAGCGCCATAGTAATCGGGATGGTAATGCGGGCGCAGTCCCGGCGCGCCGTTATCGCGGCCGCCTGCGGCAATCGCCGCCGCGTAAAAAGCATCGACGTGCTCGCGGCTGTCAACACCGAAGGCCACATGAACCGGCGAGATATTTGCCTGATCAGCGCGAATCCAGAAATCGGGCTTGGGCGGTACGCCAAAACCGGCAACGTCGCTCCCGAACTCTCTTAAAACGCAATAGCCTATCGCGCCGAGTGCTGCTTCGTAAAATGCCTTGCTGCGCGCGAAATTACTGACGGAAATAGAAAGGTGATCGATCATGATGAAGTTTCCTTTCCGGCGAGCCGGCAAACGTCAACGAAATGTCCGGCCACTGCCGCCGCTGCCGCCATCGCCGGACTGACCAGATGCGTGCGCCCGCCCGCGCCTTGACGTCCCTCGAAATTGCGGTTGCTGGTTGACGCGCAACGTTCGCCGGGTTGAAGCCGGTCGGCGTTCATCGCCAGACACATCGAACAGCCCGGTTCGCGCCACTCGAAACCGGCGTCGGTGAACACCTTGTTCAACCCTTCGCGTTCGGCTTCCCGCTTGACCAATCCCGACCCCGGCACCACCAGCACGCGCTTGACGCTCGCCGCTTTTTTCTTGCCGCGCGCGACCACCGCCGCCGCTCGCAAATCTTCGATCCGCCCGTTGGTACAAGAACCGATAAAAACCACATCGACCGCGATCTCGGCGATCGGCGTATTGGCGGTCAAGCCCATATACGCCAGCGCCCGCTCCATGCCTTCGCGCTTCACCGGATCGGCGACATTGGCCGGATCGGGTACGCGGCCATGAACATCCGTCACCATTTCCGGCGACGTGCCCCAGGTTACCTGCGGCGCAATCTGCGCGGCGTCCATCCTGATCTCGTGATTGAACGTCGCGCCTTCGTCCGACACCAACGTCCGCCATACCGCCGCTGCGGTTTCCCAATCGCTTCCTTTCGGCGCCAACGGGCGGCCTTTCAAATACGAGAGCGTCGTCGCATCGACGCCCACCAAACCGGAGCGCGCGCCGCCCTCGATCGCCATATTGCAAAGCGTCATCCGGCCTTCCATCGACAACGCCCGCACCGCAGGTCCGGCGAACTCGATCGCGTAACCGGTGCCGCCAGCCGTTCCGATTTTGCCGATAACCGCCAACGCCAAATCCTTCGCCGTCACGCCCGGGCGCAACGCGCCGTCCGCCCACACCCGCATCGTCTTTGATTTCTTGGTGACCAAACACTGCGTCGCCAACACATGCTCAACCTCGGAGGTGCCGATGCCGATCGCCAAACACGCGAACGCGCCGTGCGTTGACGTGTGCGAATCGCCGCAAACGAGCGACATCCCCGGCAACGTCGCGCTCTGCTCCGGCCCGACCACATGCGCAATGCCCTGCTGCGGATCGAGAAACGGAAAATAAAGGCGCGCGCCGCTGGCGCGGATATTGGCGTCGAGCGTACTCACCTGCTGGCGCGAAATCGGATCGCTGATCCCCGCCAATCCCTTGTCCCAATGATCGGTCGGCGTATTGTGATCGGCGGTGGCGACAATCGAATCCGCTCGCCATACTTTCCGTCCGGCCAGCCGCAATCCTTCGAATGCCTGCGGGCTGGTGACCTCGTGAATCAAATGGCGGTCGATATACAACAACACCGTGCCGTCCGCCTCTTCGCGCACCACATGACTGCGCCACAACTTCTCGTAAAGTGTTTGTCCTGCCATAGCTTCAACTCCTCAACGTGACTCTTTTGAATTTGCCAATAAAATTCCTCAACGGTTCGGCCAGAATACGCTTGCCGTAATTATGAAGCAAACGCATAATTTTCATAATAAGCATTCTTTTTAGGAATAGCAAAACCTGCCGTTGCGAAGGGTGCATCCTCTCCTCTCTCACTGCCCCCTTTTGAAAGGGGAACTATACGTTTAATTACCTTGCCACATCTTAATGTCTTAGGCATGGCTCCATAAAACAGTCAAGGAATCTTTCATTGACCGAGCAATTTGATAGCTCTCTCCGGCGGCATAAGCTATGCAATTCCTCAACCGCAGAGTATGGGAAATATTTTGCATCTAGTGATGTGAATTGGGGATCGTTACCCCTCTCCCACAAGGGGAGAGGGGTTTGACTTTGCGGGCGATCGCAGATCGCCCCTACGTTCTGATACCTGCCGATCCCCGGCGAAAAATTCCCCCTGTCTCCGCAGTTTCCGCGATAATACGAGCTTTCCAAACTTGCTCGGGGCGGCGCTGGAATGGCCGTTTTGCCTATGAAATTGAATGTGGGGCTTGTCGGGGGAACCGGCTATACCGGCGTCGAATTGTTGCGTTTGCTGGCGCAACATCCGAACGCCACGTTGCGCTGCATCACGTCGCGCAAGGACGCAGGAACGCCGGTAGGCGATTTCTTTCCGAGTTTGCGCGGCCATCCCGCGCTCGACAGGCTGGCGTTTTGCACTCCCGATGAGGCGGATCCGACTGAATGCGATGTGGTTTTTTTCGCCACGCCGCACGGGGTGGCGATGGCTCAGGCCGAAACGCTCACCGCCGCCAATACCAAAATCATCGACCTCGCCGCCGATTTTCGTCTTCAGGATCCCGCTGAGTTCGAGCGCTGGTACAATATGCCGCATGCTTGCCCGCATCTGCTGAAGGAGGCGGTGTACGGCCTGCCCGAAGTCAACCGCGAAGCCATCCGGCAGGCGCGCATTGTCGGCAATCCCGGCTGTTATCCCACCGCCGTGCAGCTTGGCTTTTTGCCGCTGCTGGAAGCGAATCTCGTTGACGCGGGCAACCTGATTGCCGACTGCAAATCGGGCGTTTCCGGCGCCGGCCGCAAAGCCGAGATGTCCATCATTTTTCCGGAAGCGGCGGACAATTTCGCCGCTTACGGCGTCGCCGGTCATCGCCATCACCCCGAAATCAAGCAGGGATTGCGGCGGATGAGCAAACAGCAGGTGCAGTTGACGTTTACTCCGCATTTGGCACCGATGATTCGCGGTATTTTTGCGACGCTTTACGCAACGCTCACCGATGATTCCGTTGATGTGCAAGCGCTGTTCGAGCGTCGCTACGCCCATGAGCCGTTCGTCGATGTGTTGCCCGCCGGAAAGTTGCCGGACACGCGCTCGGTACGCGCTTCCAACATGGTGCGGATCGCGGTCGCGCGGCGTCCGCACGGCGTCACGGTGCTGGTCGTCGAGGATAATCTGGTCAAGGGCGCAGCCGGGCAAGCGGTGCAGAATATGAATTTGATGTTCGGGCTGCCGGAGACGACCGGGCTTACCGCGTTGCCGGTGTCGCCCTAAGGTTTGATGATGGCTTTCCGACGCAGCCTGTCTTCACTTTTTGCCGTCAGCGCCCGTCACGACATCGCCATTCGTCGAGCGCGGCCGCGCTGGCAGCAGGGGCTGTTCGTGTTGCTGGCGCTTGTCGTTGTCGTCCTCGTCAGTTGGTGGGTGGCGCGCCATGTTGTCCCGCCGCCGCCACTGCCGTTGACCGCCGAGCAAATCAGCGCACAGGAGCGCGAGGATGCCCTCACCGGGGAATTGGCCGATTTGCGCCGTCGCAATGCGTCGCTCGAAAGCGAGTTGTCGATGCGCGAAGGCTCGCAGACGACGCTGACCCAGCACGCCGAAGCGCTCGAACAGGAAAACGCGCAACTGAAAGAAGAATTGACGTATCTGCAAAAGCTGGTGGCCGATGCCACCCGCGAGGCCGGCGCCAAAATTCAGGATGTGCGCCTTGAAGCGCTGGCCAACCACACTTACCGTTATCGCATTCTGCTGGTGCAGGGCGGCAATCCCAAAAACGATTTCGAGGGAACGGTCAAACTGCTGGCGCTTACCGGCGGAACGTCGCCGCTACCAATTGAGGCGGTTCCCGACAAAAAGAGCGATGCCGCCGAGAGCACGCCCGATCTTGCCGCGCCGCTGCCGGTGAATTTCAAGTATTATCTGCGTTTGGAGGGGGTATTCCGAGCGCCCGAAGGTACGAAAGTTCAGCAGTTCACCGTCCAGGTGCTCAAAAAGGGAGGCGGCGCGCCGCCCATCACCCGTTCGATCACCATCAAATAAATGTCCGTATTCACCACTTTTTACAACATCATGTTTCTGAAAAAAGATAACTCTCCCAATCATCACATCGACTGCCTCATCAACGCCGATACGCTCATCAAGGGCGACATCATATTCACCGGCGGCTTGCGCATCGACGGAACCGTCACCGGCAATATCTCCACCCACGAAGGCAAAGGAGGCACGCTGATCGTCAGCCAGCAAGCCAGAGTGGATGGTCAGATCGTGGTCACCCACGCCGTCATCAACGGCGAGATTCATGGCGACATCACCGCCACCGATTTTTTGCAGCTCGAAGCGCACGCCAAAGTCTCCGGCGACATCACCTATCACACGCTCGAAATGCACCACGGCGCCATCGTCAGCGGCAAACTGACTCACGCGCCCCACGCGCAGGAAGAAATGAAGGCGTTGCCGTTTCGGGAAGGAAGCCCTGCAGCCTGATGGCTGCAAGCGGCCACTTCGCCTTCTGCCCGCTGATACCTGATCTCTGATTCAGCCGCTAGCGCGCTTTTGATTCAATTCTGTACTTTCTGTCCCCTCTCCCTGCCCCCTTTTGAAAGGGGGTGGCGCGTAGCGCCGGGGGTTTGTCGGGAGAGGGCGCCCCGAAGGGGCGGGAGCGGGGAGCTTTGCGCTCGATTGCGCTAACGGCGGATCATTTCCCCGCATTTTGATCTCCGATCCCTGATCCCTGTTCACCGCACAGAATTGGTTACAACGGATTTCCGGCGAATCCGCCCCTGTTTTCGCTTTTGCCCTAAAATGATTTTTTGCGGGCGCTCTGCGCTCTTGGTTTCTGTCTCTTAATCTCTTTCAGGAGTCCATGATGTCTGTTTCTGCCACTGTTTCCGACGGCGCTCCGGCTGAATTGCCGACTGAACCGCTGATCTTCACCGACGCGGCCGCCGCCAAAGTAAAATCGCTGATCGAAGAAGAAGGCAATCCCGACCTCAAACTGCGCGTGTTCGTCAACGGCGGCGGCTGTTCGGGCTTTCAATACGGCTTTACTTTCGACGAAGTCGCCAACGATGACGACACCACGATGCAAAAAAACGGCGTCACTCTGCTGATCGACCCGATGAGTTTTCAATATCTGGTCGGCGCTGAAATCGATTACCGCGACGACATCAGCGGCGCGCAATTCGTCATCAAGAATCCGAACGCAGTCACCACCTGCGGTTGCGGTTCGTCGTTCTCGGCTTAAACAAGGCATCAGGCAAAAAGCATCAGGAATCAAAGATTCCTGATGTCTGCCTTTTGATTCCTGATTCCTGTCACCTGATTCCTGATCGCCATGAAAAGAATCCTGACCCTCCAGTCTCATGTTGTTTATGGCTGTGCCGGCAACAGTGCCGCCGTTTTTCCGATGCGCCGCTTGGGCGCCGAAGTCTGGCCGCTCAACACCGTCCAGTTTTCCAACCACACGCAATACCCGCAATACTTCGGCAGCGTGTTGCCGGCGGAGCAGATCGGCGAAATCGTCAAGGGTCTTGACATGATCGATCAGCTCAAGCGCTGCGACGCCGTGCTTTCCGGCTATCTCGGCGCGCCCGCGCAAGGGCAAGCCATCCTCGACGCGCTGACCGTCATCAAAACCGCCAATCCGCGCGCGCTGTATTTCTGCGATCCGGTGATGGGGCATCCCGAGAAGGGCTGCATCGTCGCGCCCGGCGTCGCCGAATTTTTAATCGAGCAGGCGCTGCCGGTTGCCGACATTATTGCTCCCAACATTCTGGAACTCGCCAGTCTCGCCGGCCAAGGTCTCGACAATCCGCTGCGCAATCTCGACGAAGCGCTGGCCGCCGCCCGCAAGCTGCTCGACCGCGGCCCCGGCATCGTCCTCGTCAAACATCTGGCGCAAGCCGGTCGCGATCCCAACGCTTTTGAAATGCTGCTTGTCGCCCGCCACGAAGCGTGGCACATCAGCCGCCCGCTCTTCGAGTTTGAAAAACAACCCGTCGGCGTCGGCGATTTGACCAGCGGCCTCTTGCTCGTCAACCTGCTACATGGCAAAACGCTACGCGACGCACTCGAACACACAACCGCCGCCGTCTATGAAGCCTTGCGCCTCACCTACGAATACGGCGAATACGAATTGCAACTCGTCGCCGCGCAAGACCTGATCGCGCAACCGGAAGCGCACTTCACGGCGCAGCGGTTGAATTAGGCTTTTCTTCTTCGCTTTTCTCTCGACTGAAAGTAACAGTATAATGGATACATATCTCTCCGGTGAAAGCGCCGAAGAGATGTATGTATGTCTATCCTGTTACGTTGCGCAACCCTAAGGGAGTATCGCCATGAAGTCATCGACGCTGTTTCAAAAACAATCTTTCGCTGGATATCTGATTTTTGCTCTCCTCGTTTTTTTTCTGGCGATGATGAGCGCCTCCTGCTCGCAAAGCGAGACCAGCGAGAAAAAAACTGCCACAGCGACAAAATCCGCAGCGACGAAACCCGCAGAGACAACAACTTCGGCGGATAAATTCAAAACACTGTCGTCAAAAGACACAACCAACGACCTCAAATTAAAAATCAATGTGCCTGCCGATTGGATCGAACGTGACGACCTCAACGACGTTGCCGCAGTTCAAGCATCGAATAAAGCAGACACCCTTTTTCTCGCCGTCATTTCCGAGCCGAAAGACCAGTTCGACAAAGGAACCAAGCTTGAAGATTACGCGGATTTGGTCATCGATCATTATCTGGAAGGCAACGAAGACAAAGCCAAAATCAAAAAAGAGCGAGTGAAAACAGTCGTCAATGGTCGCCCCGCCGTGCAGTATGAAATAGAAAACAAGGCGAACAAGATTGTTACGGTGACCTTGCTTTATACCGTGGTTGATGCCCCCCAAGGGTTCTATCAAATCATGGCATGGACGCTCAATTCGCAATGGGATGAAAAACAATCTTTGTTGAGATCGATCACCGACAGCTTCCGGGAAGAGTGACCGCCGGATAACTTCGCCTCAACCATGACCACCGCCCTCGCCATCATCAGCATCATTGCCGCGCTGGCGATGGGCGCGGTGAGTCCGGGGCCTTCTTTTGTTTTGGTTGCCCGCACCGCCGCTGCCGCCGGTCGCCGCGAAGCGCTCGCCACGGCGTTGGGGCTGGGTTGTGGCGCGTTCACTTTTGCAGTCATGGCGCTGCTCGGACTGCACGCCGTTTTTACCGCCGTGCCGTGGGCGTATGCCGCGCTCAAACTGGGCAGCGGCGCTTACCTGATTTTTTTGGCGTACAAAATATGGCACAGCGCCCGCCAACCGTTGCCGTCGCTGGCGCTCGCCGATGCCTCGCGCGACGCCGATCAGCGGCGCATTCTTCTTCGCGCTTACTTTCGCGGACTGGCCACGCAGTTGAGCAACCCCAAAACCGCCGTCGTCTTCGCCGGCGTTTTTGCGGCGCTGATGCCCGAACATCCGGCGCCGGCGTTTTACCTGATCGTACCCATCGCCGCCTTTGTCATCGACGCCGGTTGGTACACCATCGTCTCTTGCGCACTGTCGGCAGCCGCGCCGCGCGCCGTTTACCTGCGCTACAAAGCATGGATTGACCGCCTCGCCGGCACCATCATGGGGCTGCTCGGACTCAAATTGATTTCGATGGTCAGGCAATAATCGGCGCGGAAGAACGAACGCGCTTTGCCTGAATACCCTTTTGGGCAGGACGCCAAGAGCGGCGTCTCCTACACCCCCTCTCCAGCGGTTATACTTCTCTCTCTGCCGTTGTTCTCTTGATTGAGTCGTTCGTTGAGAAAATCATCATCCTCAGTTGCCAATATCTCCGCGCCGACGCACAGCCCCGTCATGGCGCAGTATCTCGGCTTCAAGGCCGAGCATCCGGACAAGCTCGTCTTTTACCGGATGGGGGATTTTTATGAGCTTTTTTTTGAAGACGCCGAACGCGCGGCGCGTTTGCTCGACATCACGCTGACCGCTCGCGGCCAATCGGCGGGACGCCCCATTCCGATGGCGGGCGTGCCGTTTCACGCCGCCGAACAATATCTGGCGCGCTTGATGCGGCTCGGCGAAACCGTGGTGATCGTCGAACAAATCGGCGATCCCGCTACGAGCAAAGGGCCGGTCGAGCGAAAAATCACGCGAATCGTCACGCCCGGAACGCTGGCCGACGCCAGTCTGCTCGACGCGCGCCGTGATCGTCCGCTCGCCGCGTGCGTGATCGACGGCCATCGCGCAGGATTCGCGTGGCTCAATTTTGCATCGGGGCGTTTCACCTTGACCGAAGTGGCGGCGCGCGAAGTCTCGGCGTTGCTGGAGCGCATCGAGCCGGCCGAATGGTTGATGCCTGACGACGATAACACCGCGTCGCGTCCTCCGTTTGCATTATCGCCGCGCTTGTTGCCGCCGTGGCATTTCGATCTTGAATCGGCGCGGCGCGTGTTGCTCAAACAATTCGATATTGCCAGCCTCGACGGCTTCGGCGTCGCCGACATGCCCGCCGCAATTTGCGCCGCCGGCGCTTTGCTCGCTTACGCCGGCTCCACGCAAACGACGCCGCTGGCGCACGTCACCACATTACAGGTCGAAGATCACCATCACACGTTGCAACTCGACAACGCCACCCGTCGCAGTCTCGAAATCACGTCAACATTGAGCGGCGAAGCGGCGCCGACCTTGCTGTCGATACTCGATACTTGCGGCACCGCCGCCGGCAGCCGTCTGCTGCGCTCGTGGTTGACGCGGCCACTGCGCGACGCGCTGGAAGCTGTCTCGCGTCACGACGCCATCGACACACTGCTGACGCAACCGAACGTCGCGCGCGAAGCATCGTCGCTGCTCAAACGTTGCGCCGACATTGAACGCATCGCCGCCCGCATCGCATTGAAGACGGCGCGCCCGCGTGATCTTTCCGGTTTACGCGACACGCTGGCGCTGTTGCCGTCGTTTCGCCAACTCGTTTCAATTTTTGAAACACCGCTCTTGGTTGAACTCGGCGCGGCGTTTGACGCCGATCCGCAATGGCAAACGTTGCTCGCGCGCGCCATCATGGAAGAACCAGCCTCGCATTTGCGCGACGGCGGTGTGATCGCCGAAGGCTTCAATGCCGAGCTCGACGAACTGCGCGCGATCGACCGCGATTGCGGCGCATTTCTGCTCGATCTCGAACGGCGCGAACGCGAACGCACCGGCATCACCTCCTTGAAAGTTGAATACAACCGCGTGCATGGTTTTTATATCGAAGTCACGCACACCAATAGCGACAAAGTGCCCGATGATTATCGTCGCCGGCAAACGCTCAAAAACGCCGAGCGCTACATCACGCCGGAACTCAAAGCGTTTGAAGACAAAGCGCTGTCGGCGCAAGAGCGCGCGCTGGCGCGCGAGAAATGGTTGTTCGATCAGTTGCTCGACACGCTCGCCGCCGCCGTGCCGGCTTTACAGCAGGTCGCCGCCGCGCTCGCGCAATTCGATGTGTTGTCAACGCATTCCCAACGCACTGCCGCATTAAGTTTGACGCGGCCGCAGTTTTCCGAAACGCCCGGCCTCGCCGTCGAAGCAGGCCGCCACCTCGTTGTCGAACAACAAGTCGAGCACTTCATTCCCAATGATGTTGCGCTCGATTCCGCCCGCCGCTTGTTGATCGTCACCGGTCCCAACATGGGCGGCAAATCAACCTACATGCGGCAAACAGCAGTGATTGCGTTGCTCGCTTACTGCGGTTTTTTCGTTCCGGCGCAACGCGTCGTGATCGGCCCGCTCGATGCCATCTTCACTCGCATCGGCGCTTCCGACGATCTTGCCGGCGGCCGCTCGACGTTCATGGTGGAGATGACCGAAGCCGCGTTCATCTTGAATCGCGCCACTGAAAAAAGCCTGGTGTTGATCGACGAAATCGGTCGCGGCACTTCGACCTTCGACGGTTTGGCGCTGGCGTGGGCGATTGCGCATCGTCTCGCCGAACACAACCGCGCGCTGACGTTGTTCGCCACGCATTATTTTGAATTGACGGCGTTGCCTTCTGAAATCGACGGTTGCGCCAACATTCATTTCGATGCCGTCGAGCACAAAGAAGGCATCGTGTTTTTGCACAGCGTTGCCGAAGGTCCGGCCAGCCAAAGCTACGGCTTGCAAGTGGCGCGTCTTGCCGGCGTGCCGCGCGAAACGTTGCGGCAGGCGCGCAACTATCTCGCGCGTCTCGAAAAAATGGGGCTGCGCGACGAACGTCAAGGCGATCTTTTCGCGCCGCAGATGATGTCCTCGTGTGATGCACCTTCCTTCTCTGCCGCAGAAACGTTGACTGAATCCGCATTGCACCAAGCTGTCGATGCGCTCGACCCCGATGCGTTGACGCCGCGCGAAGCGCTCAATCAGCTTTACGCGTTGAAAAAATTACTCTCATGATTTTGCGCAACACTACGATGGCGCAAATCGCCATCGCGCTGTCTTCGTTTCTGGTGCCGTTCATCGGCTCGGCGCTCAATCTGGCGTTGCCGCAAATCGGTCGCGACCTCGGCATGAATGTGGTCACGCTGGGCTTGATGGTGTCAGCGTATCTGTTGCCGTGCGCAATGTTTCAAATGCCTGCTGCCCGCCTCGGCGATTTGTATGGACGCCGCAAAATTTTTCTGCTCGGCGTCGGCGGCTTCACCCTCTTTTCATTCTTGAGCAGCCTCGCCTGGTCATCGACAACACTGATCGCGTTTCGCGCCTTAACCGGCGTCAGCAGCGCCATGATGTTCGGCACGGCCATCGCCATTCTGACCTCGCTCTTTCCCTTGCAACAGCGCGGCAAAGTGCTCGGCATCAACACCACCGTCGTCTATTCGGCGCTGTCCATCGGGCCGATCCTCGGCGGCTTGCTGACGCATTACCTCGGCTGGCGCAGCATCTTCGTCGCCTGCTGCGCGATCAGCGCCACAGCCTTTACTTTTTCGCTCATCGCCATTCGTGACGAGTGGGCGGAAGCGCGCGGCGAACCGTTCGACCTCGTCGGCTCGGCGCTCTACGCGCTGATGCTGTTCGCGGTGATCTGCGGTTTCTCTCTGCTGCCCGACACCACCAGTTGGATGCTTCTGATTCTCGGCATCATCGCAGCGATTGTGTTCGTGCGCTACGAAGCGCGCCATCGCTTTCCGGTGTTCAAACTCGACTTGCTCGTCAACAATCGCGCCTTTCGTCTTTCGACCATCGCCGCGATGATCAATTATTCGGCCACTTCCGCTTCGACGTTTTTGCTCAGCCTTTACCTGCAATCCGTGCGCGGCCTCGACGCGCAGCACGCAGGATTTTTGCTGGTGCTGCAACCGATCATTCAAACCCTCGTTTCGCCGCTGGCAGGTCGCTGGTCGGATCGCGTTCATCCCGCTTCGCTTGCGACAGCGGGCATGAGCATGGTGACGCTGGCGTTGTTCGGCCTGTGTTTCCTGACCGAGAACACGCCGTGGCTCATGTTCGTCGCTTTGCTGTTGCTGCTCGGCGCCGGCTTCGGCATCTTCTCATCGCCCAACGTCAACATGATCATGAGTTCCGTTGATAAAGCCGCTTACGGCACCGCTTCCGCCGTCACCGGCACCGCCCGCCTGATCGGCCAATCGTTCAGTATCGGCATCGCCACCTTGGCGATTCATCTTTACTTGGGTACTGCCTCCATCACCCCGGCGCAACACGCCGCCTACATGTCCAGCCTGCGCCTGACCTGCGCCGTTTTCGCCGCGCTGTGTTTGGTCGGGAATTACGCCTCAGCGGCGCGGTTGAAGAAGTAATTGTTGTTGCGCTTCACTGACGATGTTGTAAACGTTGCGAGCATCTTCGATATTTTCGAATGTCGGCCACGGAAATCTTGGGTATATGCCTGACAAGTTTGTTGGAAACGCCATTGCCTGCGCCCATATGGCTCGTGGGCTGCGAGCCGAAAACTCAATGAAAGAAATATCACCCGTCTTGTCGGGATGCTCTGCAAGAGATATTTTGTTGATCCCTTGCAGCCCCATGCTTTTTGCCGCACAAAATTGCGTCAAAAGAATCTCCCTTTTATCTGTCACGCCATAATAAGTACGGCTACGTCGATAGCTATCCCAGAAGAAATGTCCGGCAAGCAGATAAAACCCTGTCAATATGCACAGAATGCTCACCAAGAAAACACTTGCGCGCAACTCACCTGCGTACGTTATAAGAAAATATGTCCCAAAAGATATAGAAAAGATGCCGCCAAGCAACGAGAACGGAAGCCACACAAAAAATAACACCGTATCCATCTGTGGAAAATATATCCCTTGCTTCGGCTGACCGCTCCAGAGCAACCGTTCTCCCGGCTCAAGTTCCGCTTGCAAATTTTGCTGCATCCCGAAAAACATCTTTTCCCTTTACCGCCCGCTGCTCCCGAACCCGCCTTCGCCGCGCGCGCTTTCCTCGAACGCCTCAACGACAACAAATTCGGGTTGCAGTACCGGCACGATGATGAGTTGCGCCAGCCGGTCGAACGGTTGCAGTGTGAACGTCGCATCGCTGCGATTCCAGCAACTCACCATCAGCGGCCCCTGATAATCGGCGTCGATCAGGCCGACCAGATTGCCGAGCACGATTCCGTGTTTGTGCCCCAATCCCGAACGCGGCAGGATCATCGCCGCGTATGCGGGATCGCCGATGTGCAACGCCAGACCGGTCGAAACCAGATGCGTTGAACCCGGCGTCAAAACCAGCGGCGCATCGAGGCAGGCGCGCAAATCGACTCCGGCGGAACCGGCTGTCGCCGCTGTCGGCACATGCGCCCGCATCCGTTTGTCGAGGATTTTGATTTTGACTTTCAATTTCATGAATTTGCTTTCCGGTTTTTTGTTGATTTGTTTTTAGAACATTGTTGATTCATGTCTGCACATTCCTTCCCTTCTCCCTGCCCCCTTTTGAAAGGGGGTGGCGCGCAGCGCCGGGGGTTTGTCGGGAGAGGGTGCCCCGAAGGGACAGGAGAGGGGGCGTGCAATGTATTCATCAAACACGTTTCACCCACTCATGAAATCGCTTCGCCACTTCTTCAATCAGAACACGCGCCAGCAGCGTTTTCTCCATGCGCGGCAACGGATGCGCGCCGTCGTCGTCGAGCAGAATCACTTCGTTGTCGTCGGCGTTGATTGCGTCCTGCGCCCGATTGGCAATCAGCAGCGGCAACTGTTTGCGTCGGCGTTTGGTTTCTCCCAGCGCCGTGATGTCTTGCGATTCGGCGGCGAAGCCGACGCGAAAAACTTTCGGCGCGCGTTGCGCCAGTTCCGCCAGAATGTCGGTCGTGGCGCGCAAGGCCAGCGTCAATGTTTCGTTCGCCTCTTTTTTGAGTTTCTGCGCAGCCGAGGCGGCGGGCGCGTAGTCGGCCACGGCGGCGACGCCGATGAAAATATCGGCGCGGTCAACATGCGCGAACACCGCATCGGCCATTTCCTGCGCGCTGACCACGCCGATGCGCGTCACATCCATCGGCGTCGGCAGCGACACCGGTCCCGTCACCAGCGTGACCTTGGCGCCGGCTTGCGCGGCGGCTCGCGCCAGCGCGAAACCCATCTTGCCGGAGCTGCGGTTGGTCAAGCCGCGCACCGGATCGATCGCCTCGAATGTCGGCCCCGCCGTCAGCAACACGCGACGCCCCGCGAGCAACGCGCCGAATTCATCGCCATACGCCGACACCGTCGCCGCAATCGCTTCCGGCGACAGCATCCGTCCTTCGCCGGTTTCGCCGCAAGCCAGCTCGCCGCTGTCCGGCCCCAACACTTCCACACCGTCGGCGCGCAGAGCAGCAACGTTGCGCTGCGTCGCCGGATGCGACCACATCTGCTGGTTCATCGCCGGCGCCACGAACAGCGGACATTCACGCGCCAGACACAGCGCCGACAACACATCGTCGGCGCGTCCCTGCGCGGCGCGCCCCAGAAAATCCGCCGACGCTGGCGCTACCACAATCGCCTGCGCGCCACGCGACAGCGCGATGTGCTGCATGCCGTCGCCCGCCGATTCCTGCCACATCTCTCTCCACACCGGCCTTCCCGTCAACGCCTGAAACGTCAACGGCGCGACGAAGCGGCATGCCGCTGCCGTCATCACCACATCCACCGTGAATTCCGCTTTCACCCACAGCCGCGCCAACTCCGCCGCTTTGTACGCGGCGACGCTACCGGTAACGCCGAGTACGATTCGCCGCGGCATGCGCCCTGTCTCCGGCGTCACTTCGTCTGCTGTTTCTTCTGTCGCTTGCTTTACCATTTTCTTTTCCATTCAACTCTGCACATTCTCTCCCCTTTCCGACGCTCTCGATAAGCCCCCTTTTTGAAAGGGGGTGGCGCGAAGCGCCGGGGGGGTTGTCAGGCGTAGGGGCGGCATTCTGCCGCCCGCACCGTTTAGGGCGATCACAGGTCGCCCCTGCGACGCTCTCCCCGCCCTGCACTTGGCATTTCCCAACATTAAAGTTTACACTGCGACGCTCACAACCGAGAAAAGCCGATGACTATTTCGCACTGGCCTGAACAAGAGCGCCCCCGCGAGCGCCTCGCCACGCTCGGCGCGGCGGCACTGTCCGATGCCGAACTGCTGGCGATTCTGCTGCGCACCGGTGTGCGCGGCAAAACCGCCGTCGATCTGGCGCGCGACATTCTCGTCCGGTTCGGCGGCGTTCGCGGCCTTCTCAATGCGCCCGACCACGAATGGCGCGCCATCGGCGGCCTCGGCGACGCCAAGCGGGCGCAGGTCATGGCTGGCATTGAGCTTGCCCGCCGCCTGCTGCGCGAAAGTCTCGCCGAGCGCAGCGCCCTGAATCGCCCCGAACAAGTCCGCGGATTTCTGAGCCTGTCGCTGGCCGGGCTGGCCTATGAATCTTTCCACGCGCTGTGGCTGGACAACCAAAACCGGCTGCTTGCCAGCGAAGAGCTTTTTCGCGGCACCTTGACAGAAGCCAGAGTTTACCCGCGCGAAGTCGTGAAGCGAGCGCTAACTTACAACGCTGCTGCTGTCATTTTTGCGCACAATCACCCCTCCGGTCACGCCGAGCCATCCGCCGCCGATCTGACCCTGACCCGCCAACTGACCGAAGCGCTGGCGCTGATCGATGTTCGTGTGCTCGATCATTTTGTCATCGCCGGCGCCGACACGATTTCGCTGGCGGAAAGCGGGGGCTTGGGCGGCTCGATCCTGTAGGCGACCTATGGTCGCCTGTTGCAGCATTGGAATACTTGATGGCCGTGTTCATGTGTTGGTGTTCACTGAAACCATTACGGAGCAATCGCAACCCGCTCCTGTTTTGATAGTTTTGTCTCAAACCGCAGCGCCCGCTGTGCGCAGGCGCTGGGGGTTTGCCGGGATTCCATCCGGCGTGACCGTTGCTGCTCTTGGCCGTCTTCGCCTCACCGCAGTTTGCCCGTGTACCGCGCTTGGCGGACTGGTGACGGCAAGGGAGTGCCGCGCAGCGCCGCAAACCATGCTCGCGGCGCGCTCTTGTGCCGGACGAAGGCTCGCGGGTGGGCCAGCTACATCGGCGGTCAAATTGTTAAAGATCGGTGGCGCTTGGCGCGATGGCCGGGCGTTTGTTGTGGCTTGAAGCGATTATATGGATATGATCGCTGGCACCACTTGGATAATCTCGTTGTTGGGTTTTGCTTCGTTCAACCCAACCTGCCGGGCTGCATAGCATGCAATCGCTCTTTACTCCACTTCTCAGTTCCTCCATTCAATTGCTTCAGGACACAAGGACACAAGGACACAAGGACACTTGGACGAGACAACGGGACAACAACGCCGCGCCGGGAATAGCGGAAGCGGTTTGGTCACCTGGACGGCACACCATATCACTTTACCGCAGTTTCCACGGAGAGTTAATATTATCACGACACATACTTTCTCCAACATTAAGTTTGGTTATTTTTTCGAGTGTTGCATCCATTCCCAATAGCACACCTAGCGGAAGTATAACGACATCATCTTTTTCAACGAGATCGACCGAGAATGAAAATACCTCCCAATAATTATCTTCCCAACGGGATACCTCGAGAATTGGCGCGCCAGTTAATGCAAATGAATTTGTTGCCGCTATTGAATCGTTGGGTACATTATAGCCCCATCTTTCTGTTAGCCAGCGCCAGATTGGCTCTGTATTTATATCATACGAGCGACTCATATCGGGAATTTCTTTTGTCGCAAGTTCGTCGCATGGAGTTATTTGATATGCAGATACGCTTTCAGATGAATAGTAATCAACACATCCCAATAGAGCAGCCTTAACCCATGTTTGGTCAACTTGTTTGAATTTAAACTTTGCAACGTTTTTGTAATCAACCACTATATCACTGGAAATTTTGTTGATTCGAAAATAATTGACCAAATAATCAATTATTTTTTTTACTTCATTTTTGTCAAAGCAATATCCGCCCGCAAATACAAGCTCGGCATTTATGGGCGACTCGGTTAAACCTATGGTGTAAGCATATCTGGGAGACTGGCCGCCAACAACAACATATAGGTGATATCCATGTTTTTGGATGTTTTCTTTAATTTTCTTTAAGTATAATTCTCTTGTGTTTCCTGAAATCATGATTCATTAATTACCTGTGCAATTCAACGTGGCAGTCCTTGCAGATAACTGCAAGGTTGTCGTCTTCAGTTTTTCCGCCATCCGCATGTCTTTCTATATGATGACCTCGCATGTCATCTACATTTCTCGGTTTTTCGCATATAGGGCATATTCCGCCTTGATCCTTATGCACTTCTGTGATTTTTCTCTTTGTAAATAACCGCGTCGCATCGCGATCCGCTTTTGGGGTTGATCCTACTCCTTTTGGAGGTTTAGGGAGTTTAATTCCTATTAATCCGAGTGGATCAATCCATCCTGTTGAATTGGCGCCAAAAATGAAATTATTTATTCCGCCTGTCAATCCAATTGGATCTTGGCTAACAAACCTCCCGATAGATGGATCGTAATACCGATATCGATTGTAATGCAATCCCGACTCATGATCGAAATACTGCCCCTGAAACCTGATCGGCTGCTCCACCTGGTTCAGCTTTCTGGGCGGCGGCAGCAGCTTTTTCAAGTCTATCGGCCCACCCAGCCGGTTCTGGTTGTGCCCATACGGATCC
>JAITBX010000047.1 GCA_031283405.1 Burkholderiales bacterium
CCCAGCACCGGCAGCGTCAACGACAATACGACCAGCGCGATCACCGCCGTGCCCAGTAACGCGCGATTGCGGCCGCCGCGCCGCGCGTCGAGCAAAGGCGTGAAGATGCGCTCGAAGAGCGCAGGCAAGCGCGCCGCCAATCCTTTTTTGCCTTGCGTTGAATGCGATGAGCCAAGCCACAATCGCGCCAGCCACGGCGTGACGATGAAGGCCACCGCCAGCGACAGGATCATGCCCATGCTGGCGTTGATCGGAATCGGCTCCATGTACGGCCCCATCAGTCCGCTGACAAAAGCCATCGGCAACAGCGCCGCAATCACGGTGAACGTGGCGAGAATGGTCGGGCCGCCCACTTCATCGACTGCGCCGGGAATGATGTCGCTCAAGCGCTTGCCGGGTTCCAGCGCGCGGTGACGATGAATGTTTTCAACCACCACGATGGCGTCGTCCACCAGAATACCGATGGAGAAAATCAGCGCGAAGAGCGACACGCGATTGAGCGTGAAGCCCCACGCCCACGACGCGAACAACGTCGCCGTCAGCGTCAGAATCACCGCCGTGCCGACGATGGCGGCTTCGCGCCGCCCCAGCGTGAAAAACACCAACGCAATCACCGACGCCGTGGCGAATAACAACTTCTGCATCAGTTGCCGCGCTTTATCGTTGGCCGTTGCGCCGTAGTTGCGCGTCTCGGCCACTTGCATGCCCTGCGGAACGACGGTGTTGCGCAACGTCTCGACACGCTGCATCACGGCATTGGCCACGTCGATCGCGTTTTCGCCCGCCTTCTTGGTGATGGCGAGCGTCACGGCGGCGTATTCGTTAGCGCTTTTGTTTTTGTCAACAATACCGTGCCACACATAGCGCGCCGGAGGCAAAGCGCCGTCGCTCACGTCGGCAACGTCGCGCAAAAATACCGGCCGCCCTTTCTGAACGCCGACCACGAGTTGCCCCACTTCATCAGCGTCGCGCAAAAAAGCGCCGGCGTCAACGGTGATGCTGCGATTGTCACCCAGCAATTCGCCGACGGGCGCGCTCTGATTGGCGCCTTGCAACGCGCGTCGCAAATCGGCCACCGTCAAACCGGCGCCGGCCAAACGAACCGGATCGATTTCCACTTTCACGGCGCGCCCTAGCCCGCCGATGGTGCGCACCTCGCGCGTGCCGCGTACGCGCTTGAGATCAACTTCCATGCTGTGCGCCACGCGCTCCAGATCGTAAGCGCCGATGGCCGGATCGGTGGCGTAAAGCGTGAGGCTGACGATGGGCACATCGTCGATGCCTTTCGGCTTGACCAGAGGCGCTTCCACACCCAAACCGCGCGGCAGCCAATCGGCGTTGGCGTTCACTGCGTCGTACAAGCGCACCAGCGCTTCGGTGCGCGGCACGCCCACTTTGAATTGCACCGTCACCATCGCCATGCCGGGACGCGACACCGACATCACATGGTCAATGCCCGCAATTTGCGACAGCACCTGTTCAGCGGGCGTGGCCACCATCTGCTCCACGTCCTGCGCCGACGCGCCCGGAAACGGTACGAGAACATTGGCCATCGTGACATTGATCTGCGGCTCTTCCTCGCGCGGCGTCACCGCCACCGCGAACAGTCCCAGCAGCAACGCTATCAGCGCCAGCAACGGCGTGATGCGCGCTTGTTGAAAGCGCGCGGCGATGCGGCCTGAGATGCCCAACTTGGAAAGATCAGACGCGCTCATGTTGAACCTTTAGCGCACACGCGCCGCTGCTTGCGGATCAAGCGCCACTTGCTCGCCCGCATTCAAGCCGGCCAACACCATCACTCGATCACCCTCGGCGGGGCCGAGGCGCACTTGCCGCAGTAGCGGTTTGCCGTCCTGGCCGACCACATAAACCGCCGTCAATTCAGCGCGACGCACGATCGACGCCACCGGCACATAGAGGCGCTGATTCGGAGAATCGCCGCCGGCGCTGCCGCTCACCGGCAACTCCACTCGCGCGAATTGCCCCGGTCTTGCATCCTTCACATCGGCAGACAACATCAGCCGCAATTCGCGCGTGTGCGTGGCGGGATCGACGGTGGGCAACCATTGCAGCGAAGCCGGTTGCAATGATGCAGACGCGCCCGCCAAACGAATGGCGATTTCCTGCGCTTTCATCGCCGCGCTCGCCGCGCTCTCCGGCGCCATCACCCGCACGCGCAACGCCGCCGGATCATAGACCTTTAACAACAAACGTCCGGGCATCGCCATATCGCCCAGCACCACATTCACATCCGCCACCACGCCATCGTAGGGCGCTTGAATCACATAGAAGCCGGACTGCGTGTGCGCCGCTTCGGCGCTCGCCAACTGCGCGGAAGTCTGCGCCTGCGCCGCCTTGTATTGCGCCTCGGCGCGATCCAACGCCGCCTGACTGATGTAATGCTTGCTGAACAACTGCTGTTGCCGCTCGTATTCGCGGGCAGCGGCATCGCGCGCCGCCTGCGCCGCTTGCGCCTGCGCCGCGCCCGCCGCCGCGTTCTTCTCGGCAGCGCGAGCGTCCAGCCGCACCAACACCTGCCCCGCGCGCACCTTGTCGCCCGCCTTGACCGGCAATGCCACCACCGCACCCTGCACTTGCGCCGCCACCACGGTTTGGCGCACTGCCTCGACCACGCCGTCGAAACCGGCGCGCTCGTTACTGTGTGTGGAGACGACCGGCGCCGTGGCAAGCGCAGTTTGCGACGTGGCAGCGCTTGCGTCCGGCGCGGCAGAAACCGGCAAGGCCGCCGCCGACAACAGCAAAACGGCCAGCGCCGTCAGGAAGCCCATCAAGGAACGAGCGCGCGAAGAAATATAAAAATGTGGAAAAAACATGATCGTCAAAAGCGTTTGTTTGTGCTATTATTTACGCAATTAGTTAAATAGTCAACAATGTAATAACGCGACTTTAGCCGAGGCGGATTGGCGTCGCGATGACATGATGCTTAAAATATTTTTGATTCAGGCAGATACAAAACTCTCTTCTCCCGCCTGCGGGAGAGAGGTAGCCGTAGGGGCGACCTGTGGTCGCCCGAAGTCTTGCGGACGGCAGAATGCCGCCCCTACATCTTTCTCCACATTCCCATGAACGGATTGCCCCCCGAAGCCCTGAAAGAAGTCGCCACCTATTTTCAGGCATTGTCTGAGCCTGCGCGCCTGCAACTGCTGAATTTGTTGCGCAACGGCGATTGCAGCGTCGGCGAGCTTGCCGAACTGTGCGGCTTTACGGCGGCCAACGCCTCGCGGCATCTGGCTTTTCTGACGCGGGAAGGGTTGGTCGAGCGCGAAGGGCGCGGAACCAACGTTTATTACCGCATTGCGGACGATTCGGTTTATGCGTTGTGCGATCTCGTGTGCGACAACATCGCGCGGAAGATCGAACGCGCCGCCGGTGAACGCCGCGCTTTCGCGCGCGCCGGACGCGCTACCGGACGGGCGGTCAAGAAGCGTTAAAAGAATATCTCGTATAGATTAATGGAACAGAAGCTACGGCTTTAGTTAGCTCGCTCGGTTGTCAAGATGCGATGGCAACCAACCAACAACAACAACTTCTTCTACGTCATCCCAGAAAAAATAAAGTCGGAGGCAATAGCGAGGGTCGCGAGAATTACCTTTCTTAAGATGTCTATCGAGTGGTTGTCGCACTCCTCCGTATTGTACGGAATATAAATCTGATGCGAAATTTACCCCTTCTCCTGTATCACTTTCTTCAAGTTGAAGATATCTCAGTGCTGCCTCATATGACTGCCTACATTCCAGTGTTTGTTTGATTCGCATTGGCACGTATTGGTCGCGCAGAAGCAAGAGTGCTCTATAAATTAATGGAATATCATCAAACACAGACTTACGAACACCCTGATATGCGCGATTAGCGATTTCAACTAAACCAGCCAGGTGTTCTGCACACCAATCCTCAAAGCCGTCCAGCGTTTCTGGGATTGGTATATTTTGTTGACCAACAGAGTCACTCAACTTCTTTTCGAGTTGCCGAATTCTATGCAGCCGTTCCAAAGATTGTGCCCGGACAGCATTAGCTTTATTGGTTGCCTTATCGCGCTCCTTTTCTGCAACGTCGAGCAAACCATCGTACGTTTCTTTCTGCTCTTTAAGCTCGTTCCGCAATTGGTTGTTGTCTTGCTTGTATAACTCGATCAATTCGGCATCTGTCCCCCCTGCTTCCTTAACCCGTTTTTGCTCCAATTGTGCTGCACGTTGACGAATTGTATTAAAACTGGGGAGGCGATCTTCGCGCCCAGGAGCATGCGCCAGATTTCCAAGAGTCTGATCTGCCAGCCATTGCTCAAATTCTTTGGGGCCATTTCCTTTCCACGATGCAATTCTATCAGGCAAGGCAAGAGGATGCCGAGATGGTTCATCGGCCCACGCTCGAAAACCTGGACGGTATGTTCGTACTGCTTGCTTGAACACTGACAACTCACGGCCAACGCGATCGGTCAAGAAAAAGCTGGCGGGGCCTGTTAAGACATAGACGTGGGCCGCTCCAAGGGTGAGATCATGCACCGATTTGGCGGAAGCAGCAGCGTCAGTTGGATCGACTGATCCATCTGGGAGCGCAAAAACCAATACGTCGGCTTGACGATTTGCGCTATTCAAGAGCGCAACCAATTTATCTACCTCGGTTTCTGTTGAAATTAGAGGCACATCGCGCGTAAGCAAAGCACCATCGAGTTCCGCTGGTCCACTGTTTATGATCGAGCGCACAAACCCGGGTACGGTTCTCTGGAACGGTTCGTCAGCTCCACGAGTAACACAAATTAGGCGTGTTCCAAATAGCGTGTCGCCATTGTCATCCATGCCTATGCCAATTTCTGTAACCCAAGTACGCTGTGGCACACTCTTATCGGCATCATCGAGTCTGGCTGCCCAATATTGCGGCTCCGAAAGAGTGATTGCGCCAGCGCGTTGAGCACCTATGTCCGTTAGCTCAAATGACTGACCTTGCCAAGCAGCATCAGGAAGCTTGCGACCGGCTCTACTCTTCATCCATTGGAGAATGTGCTTGACGCTCTCGGTGAATCGATCATGTTTCTTAACTGCCCGGAGCCGCAGGATGACTTGACTAACAGGACGAATTATTGAAGAACCTTCTTGCAGCCTCGCAGCAATAGGTGCTAGTTGTTCTTTCATGTCGCGTTGGGGTGGTTTCATGACGATATTCGTGACATCCAACTAAAACAAGTAACAGCCGTCTTATGATGACCGATCAGGCATAGCAATATAACATAAATCAATTTTCGTGAAAGGCACTGCCTTGATGACGTCTAAGCAAGCTAATTCTACATACGCTGTAAGGAATTATTTTTCTTGCTGTCCCCTGATCTCCTCAACCAGCGCTCGCGCTTCTTTGCCCGGATCGTCGGCGAAGAGGATGCTGCGGCTGGCGTTGATCAGCAGGCCGCGACCATCTGCGGTAAGTCCGTTGCGCAGCACAGCGTCGAGGTCGCCGCCTTGCGCGCCGATGCCGGGAACCAGCAACACCATGTCGCCAACGTCGGTGCGCACATCGCGGATGATGTCGGGCACAGTCGCGCCGACGACCAGCATGCAGTTGCCCAGCGCGTTCCACTTCGTCGCCACGCGCCGCGCGAGGTGACGCCACAGCGGCAGCGCGCCTCCATTCTCATCGGTCACGATCAAATCCTGCAATTCGCCGCTGCCCGGATTCGAGGTGTGGCAGAGAATGATCGCGGCTTTGTCGGGGCGCGCCAGAAACGGTTGCAACGCTTCGCCGCCGAGCCACGGATGCAAAGTGACGGCATCGCAACCCAGCGTGTCGAAAAATGCGGTCGCGTATTGGGCACTGGTGTTGCCGATGTCGGCGCGTTTGGCGTCGATGATGGTGAACACATCGGGCGCCACATCGCGCAGATAATCCATCGTTCGCTGCATCGCTTCCCAACCTGCCGCACCGTGCGCTTCGTAAAACGCGCTGTTCAATTTGTAAGCAGCGGCGGTTTCAAGCGTCTGGTCGATGACCCAGCGGTTGAAGGCAAATTGCGGTTGCGCTTCTTTTTGAAAACGCGCCGGCAAGCGCGACATTTCGCTGTCCAGCCCGACGCACAGCAATGAGCGCGAACGGGTGATGCGGGTGTTGAGTTTTTCGACGACGTGCATGATGGCTTTCACAATTAATTTTCAACGGCGGTGGCGGTGATGCCGTTCTTCTCGGCCCACGGCCACGGGTCGGCCAACCAGTCGGCGATGATGGTTTTTTTCTTGTTATCGAAATAGCCGCAACGCACGGCGGCATCGAGAATCGCATCAAAGGTCAACAACGTGTGCGGCGTGACGCCGGCTTCGGCGAAGGCTTCGCGCGCTTCGGCAAAGTTGTAGCTGGTGATGCTCAGGCAATCGGTCACGATCGCGCCGGCCTGACGCAACGCCGCCACGCCGTCGAGACTGGAGAGGCCGGTCGAGATGTGATCTTCGATCAGCAGCACGCGCTTGTCGCGCACATCGCCGCCTTCGACACGATTGCGGGTGCCGTGCGTTTTGGTTTGTTTGCGCACGAAAACGCTGGGTACGTTGCGGCGATACGCGAGCACGGAACTGTGCGGAATGCCCGCTGTTTCAACGCCGGCGATGATGTCGAACGGAAACGCGCGCGACGCGATATAAGAACTCAGCGAATCGATCAGCACATGCCACGCTTGCGGGTGGTAAATCAAACTGCGATTGTCAACGTAAACCGGTGAGATCAGCCCCGACTTGAAACGAAGCGGTTGCTCGACCAGAAAGATGATGGCCTCGATGCGCAACAAGTGCTCGGCCAGCATGGCGGTGGTGATGGGGGCGGGATTGTGAGCGGGTTTGGGTGCGATTTTAGGTTCATTCATGGTAGCGTTCCTTTTTGAGTTGTTGAGCGAGTTGAGGATTCCACATGGCGCCGGTGGCGCTCATCACAGCGTCGGCGCCGGCTTGGACATAAGCGTCAACATCGGCGGGCGTCAATACGCCGCCGTTGCTGACAATGGCAAAATGCAACTTGTTTTCGGCGCGAAGCGCGGCGAGTTTTTGCGCCATCTGCAAACCCGCCCAGCGAATCACGGTGCCGCAGATGCCGCTGATGTCGCGCCCTTTGCCAGGCAACGCTTGTTGTCCGTTCGCATCGACGACATGCGCCGGCAGCGTGTTGATGGCGCAGAAGCCTTCGATTTTTTCGCCGACGGCGCGCACCAGCGCTTGCAACACGGAAGTATCTTCAAAATACGCGAGCTTGAGCAGCAACGGGCGATCGTTCACTTCTTTGCGGATCGCGTCAACGATGGCGCTGACTTTTTCGTGATCGAAACACAGCAGTCCTTTTTTGCCTTCGTTGGGACAAGACAAGTTGGCTTCCAGCACCGGTGCGCCGGTTTCGGCGACGAGCCGCGCGGCGCGCGCGTAATCGGCGATTTGCGCCACGCCTTCGCCGCTGCCTTGAAAACTGCCGATCAGCACTTGCCCTCTCTTGGCGCTGCGTATGGCTGCGACCATGTCGGCTTGCCAAACTTCCGGCGATTGCGACGGCACGCCGAACGAATTGGTGATGGAACGCGGCGATTCATTCTCAGCGCAAACGTGCGCCGTCAATGTTTGGCCGGGCGTCAAATCATCGTCGTATTCAACCGCGAGCGTATTGGGAAACGGATGGCAAGGATACGCTCTGCTGCGCACGGTTTTATAAACGCACAGATCGAAACCGTGCGCGAACGCGGCAGCGACGAAGCAGCTGTTGAGCAGCGGACCGGCGGGAATGCCGAACGTGCTGTGCACCGGGATGCCGAGAAAACATTCGCGCGGTTCGCGCAAATCAACATCGGCGGGCGCTGTCGCAAACAATCCGAAGGGACCGCGCGCGTAATTTTCTTCGTAACTCAGCGAGATCGGAA
>JAITBX010000104.1 GCA_031283405.1 Burkholderiales bacterium
CGAACCGTCAAAATATTTGAGGTCGACGGCCATCACATCGTCCCACAAATCCAGTTCTTTCAGATCGTTCACCAGTTGTTCATTGACAACAGTGAACTCTCCGGACAGATTCGATTTAACGTAAAGGTTCTGATAATCCGGCTCGATAGATTGCGATACGCCGACGATGTTCGAGATCGTCGCCGTCGGCGCAATCGCAACGCAGTTTGAATTACGCATTCCGCGCGCCTTGATTTGTTTGCGCAGCGCTTCCCAATCAAGCGTCGATGAAGTATCGACATCGAGGTAGCCGCCGCGAGATTCTTTCAACAGCGCCACCGAATCGTGCGGCAGAATGCCGCGATCCCACAAGCTGCCCTTGTAACTCGAATAGGCGCCGCGCTCTTGCGCCAGTTCGCTCGATGCCCAATAGGCGTAATAACAAATCGCTTCCATCGACGTGTCGGCAAAACGCACGGCGGCGTCCGACGCATACGGCACACGCATCAGATGTAAACAATCCTGAAAGCCCATCAGGCCGAGGCCGACCGGACGGTGTTTCAGGTTGGCGTTCCTGGCTTTATCGACGGCGTAGTAGTTGATGTCGATTACGTTGTCGAGCATGCGCATCGCAGTACTTACCGTTCGTTTCAGTTTGTCGAGATCAAGTTGCCAACGATCTCCCGCTTTCTTCATGTGAGCGACGAGGTTGATCGAACCCAAATTGCAGACGGCGATTTCATCGGGGCCGGTGTTCAGCGTGATCTCGGTACACAAGTTGGAACTGTGAACAACGCCGACGTGTTGCTGCGGTGAACGCGCATTGCAGGGGTCTTTGAAGGTTATCCACGGATGGCCGGTCTCGAACAGCATCGACAACATCTTGCGCCACAACTGTACGGCGGGCAGTTTTTTGAAAAGCCGGATCTCGCCGCGCTCGGCTTTTGCTTCGTAGGCAGCGTACGCTTCTTCGAACGCTTTTCCCCACAAGTCGTGCAAATCCGGCACGTCGGACGGCGAAAACAATGTCCATTCGCCATTTTCCATCACCCGCTTCATGAATAAATCCGGAATCCAGTTGGCGGTGTTCATGTCGTGCGTGCGGCGGCGATCGTCGCCGGTGTTCTTGCGCAGTTCGAGGAATTCTTCAATGTCGAGATGCCAGCTTTCGAGATAACAGCACACTGCGCCTTTGCGCTTGCCCCCCTGATTCACCGCCACCGCCGTATCGTTGACGACTTTCAAAAACGGCACGACTCCCTGCGAGCGGCCATTGGTCCCCTTGATGTGTGAACCCATCGCCCGAACGCCGGTCCAGTCATTGCCGAGACCGCCGGCAAATTTCGACAACAGCGCGTTCTCCTTGATCGCTTCAAAGATGCCGTCGAGGTCATCGGCAACCGTCGTCAGATAACACGACGACAGTTGCGAGCGCTGCGTTCCCGAATTGAACAGCGTCGGCGTCGAACTCATGAAATCAAACGACGACAACAATTGATAAAACTCGATAGCGCGAGCGGTGCGATCTTTTTCTTTCAGCGCCAGCCCCATCGCCACCCGCATGAAGAAACATTGCGGCAATTCAAAGCGGCGGCCTTCGCCTTTGCCGTGCCCAAAATCATGATCGTAAGGGTCGTTCAGAAAATAACGGTCGTATAACGTTTGCAGACCGAGATAGCCGAATTGCAGATCGCGTTCCGGTTTCAGCGCCGCGCCGAGCTTGGCGAGATCGAAAGTGGCCAATTCCTTGTTCAGCAAACCGATCTTGATGCCGTGCGCGATGAAATTCGGGAAATACGCCGGGTACTGTTGCGCCATATCGGCTTGTGTCGCGGCCGCGCCGAGCGCCTCGAAGCGCAACGAATCGAGCAGCAACCGCGCCGTCACATACGAATACACCGGCTCTTTTTCAATTAGCGTGCGACCGGCCAGCACCACCGCCTTGCGCACTTCGGCCATCGGCACACCATCGTACAAATCCTTGCGCGTCGCTTTCAGGATGCGCTCCGGCTCGGTTGCCGCCAGCCCTTCGCACGAAGAACGAATCAGGTGTTCAAGCCGCGCCATATCCAGCGGTTTCGATACGCCGTTTTCGACGACATGCAGTTCAGGCGCTACGATCTTTTCGGCGACCGTCTGCGCCGCCGCCGCGCGCTCCTGCGCCCGTCGCTCGCGGTACAACACATAGGCGCGCGCGACTTCATGCTCGCCGCCGCGCATCAGCGCCAGTTCGACTTGATCCTGAATTTCCTCGATATGGATCGAGCCGCCTTCGGGTTTGCGGCGCATCAACGCCTGAATGACCGTCTCCGTCAGTTTGGCGACCTGATCGCGCATCGCCGCACCGGCGGCGGCTTGCTCACCGCGCACCGCCAGAAAAGCCTTGGCCATCGCCACCGCAATTTTGCCGGGTTCAAAACCGACGACCGAGCCGTTACGGCGGATCACCTGATACCGCGCGAAGCGCGGATCGGCGGAAGATGTTGCGGAAGAAGCCAAAGGCGCGGATATTGCAGAAGCGGACATGAAAACCTCAAAACAAAAAGCGAGTGAAAGCGCAATTTTGCAGAGGCGCTCACATCGGTAAAAAGGAAGGGTAATCTACTACATATGGAAAAACATTTCCACTGTCGCCCCATATATTGTATTGATAGACAAGATAGTTTTTTGAAATGATGATGAACGCAAAGCACGCAAAAAACGCCGGAAACCTTTTGGAAACAATCAAGTGCAGATGGCTCTTGACGGCTTTTTGCAGGCGTTCCACAAATCGCCCACCGCTTGAACCGATCTTATCCACAGATCATTCCACAGCGGCGCCCTGCCCTCCGGCATTTCCGCAAGAAGTGCGGGCGTCGCTTCCGTTATAATTCTCGTTTCCGCCGGTTCCGCCGCAAAGCGCCCATAGATTCGTTGCGCTTCTGCCCGCCCGGTTTTTTATCCGCCCGCGCTTCAAGAGGCTTGCTTTGCGTCTGACCCATATCAAACTCTCCGGTTTCAAATCGTTCGTCGATCCCACCACCATCGCCACGCCCGGCCAACTGGTCGGCATCGTCGGCCCCAACGGTTGCGGCAAATCCAACGTGATCGACGCGGTGCGTTGGGTGCTCGGCGAATCGA
>JAITBX010000137.1 GCA_031283405.1 Burkholderiales bacterium
CACGGGCGATCACAGATCGCCCCTACGAGGGCGGTTTTGAAACCTGCCCCTACATCTCCCTGTTATATCTGCAACGGGTCAACATCAATCGCCCAGCGCACGTTTCGCGGCGCGTCAAGCGCAGGCCGCCACGCCATCAGAAAATGTTGCAAAGCGCGGCGGTCGTGACTCTGAATGACGATTTGAGCGCGGCTGTAACCGGCGCGTCGCGCCAGCGTGGCCGGAACGGGCGGGTAAACATGGACGGCATGATCGGGATTATTCACCGCGCGCGCGCGCTGGTGCGCATCGCGCAGAAAGGCGGCGAGAACCTCTTCGTCGCGCGCTTCGGCAGCCAGCAAAGCCAACGCCGAAAACGGAGGCAGATGGGCGGCGCGGCGTTCGTCGAGCAGGGCGCGCGCAAAGCCGTCGTAATCGTGGCGAACAAGCGTTTCGTACAGCGGATGGTTCGGAAAATCGGTTTGCACGATCACTTCGCCGGCCAGCGCGCTGCGACCGGCGCGCCCCGCCACTTGATGCAGCAGCGCCGCCAATCGTTCGGTAGCGCGAAAATCGGCGCTGTACAAAGCGTTGTCGGCGCCGAGCACGCCCACCAGCGTGACGCGCGGAAAATCGTGCCCCTTGGCGAGCATCTGGGTGCCGATCAGAATGTCGATTTCGCTGTCGGCAATTTGGCGCTGAAACGCGCCGAAAGCGTGACGGCGGCGAGTGCTGTCGCGGTCGATGCGGGCAATGCGGGCGTTCGGAAACGCTTGCGCCAGCGCCGCTTCCAGTCGCTGGGTGCCGTGACCGCGCGGCAACAGATCGAGGTTGCCGCACGAAGGGCAACGCTCCGGCGCTTTCTGCGTGAAACTGCAATGGTGGCAACGCAAGCGCGTCGGCTTGGTGTGAAGAACGAGCCGCGCCGAGCAATGCGGGCATTGCGCTTCCCAGGCGCAGGCGTTGCATTTGAGCGACGGTGAAAAGCCGCGGCGATTGATGAAAACCAGCGATTGTTCGTGACGGGCGAGGCGCGACTCGATTGCTTCCCACAGCATCGGCGCAATGCCGTAGCGGCGATCGTCGTCGGCAGAACTGCCTGCGCGCTTTGCGGCTTCATGCGCGGTTTTCTTCGCAGTTTCCTGCGTAGCGGGCGTTAAGAGCAGCCGCGGCAAAGCCGCTTGCGGGTCGGCGCGTTGTTCAATACGCAAGTGCCGATAGCGTCCGTTTTGCGCATGCAGATAACTCTCCAGCGACGGTGTCGCGCTGCCCAGCACGACAGGCACCTGTCGGACGCGCGCGCGCCATATGGCGAGGTCGCGGGCATGGTAGCGAACGTTGTCCTGCTGCTTGAATGAAGGGTCGTGTTCTTCATCGACGATGATGAGCGCCAGATTCGGCAGCGGCGTGAAAACCGCCAGCCGCGTGCCGAGAATGAGTTGTGCTTTTCCCTCGGCGGCGCGCTGCCAGTGGTACAGCCGTTCGCCGTCGGGCAGGCCGCTGTGCAAAAGCGCGGTATCGACGCCCGGCAGGCGCGTGTGAATGCGCGCCAGAAATTGCGGCGTCAGATGAATTTCGGGAAGCAGCGCCAGCACTTGCCCGCCTCTGGCAATAATGTCCCGCGCCAGCGAAAGATACACTTCGGTTTTACCGCTGCCAGTGATACCTTGCAGCAGGAACGGCTGAAAACTGCCCAACGCTGCGGCGATGGCGTCGGCGGCGGCGCGTTGCTCGGCGTTCAGGGTGGGAAAGGTCGCCGTTGCTCCGGCAGTATCGGCAGAAACTAACCAACCGGCGGCGCGCCAATCGCGGAGGTATTTTTTCTGGGCAGCGGAACACGCTTGCTGCTGCGCGAGGTTGACCACGCCGGTTTTCACGATTTCCCAAAGCGCTCGCCATGCCGTCGCCGGTCGTTTGCCCAATTGCGCAAAATCGGCGCTCAACTGCTCGCGCCCCGTTTCGGTCAAAACGAGTGATTGGGTGGCGGCTTTTGGAGGCGTCGGCTGCGTCGACAACGGCGGCACGGCGAGCGATAACGCCATACCAAGTTCCGCCTGATAGTAATCACTCACAAACCCAGCGAGGCGCCGAATATCGTCAGGCAGCGGCGGTTGCGGATAAACGGCTTCGATGGACAGCAGGCGGGAAGCGTCGATTTCGGAGTGGGCAGAAAGCCTGACAACGACGCCGACATATTTTCGGCCGGAAAGCGAAACCCGCACCAGGCTGCCGAGAAGCACGGTCTGAGTCGGCAAAATTCGATAATCGAAGGTATGCGACGCCGCCACCGGCAGCGCCACTTGGGCGATCGTCGGTTGGGTCGGCAGAGCCGTCGGAGGGGCAGCAGACGACGAATCGGCGGTCGAAATGACGGATGGAGTGGCGGGCATGAGGCGTGCTTAACTTGTGGATAACTTTGTGGGGAACCTTGTCGCTGATTTGTCGCAAAATAGCGACGGGAGCAACCTCAGCAAAACCCGCCTTTCAGTGAAATTCTTTTAAAATCAATTAGCTATCTTTTTACTTTAAACCAAAGCTAACGATTGTCACGCTAACTTGTCTGAAATTTTTCAATGTGAATAACCTGAACGATTCGACGCCTCCGGCGCGTGGCGAAGCCCTCGCTATCCCATCGCGGCCTGCCGCATTTCACGCGACACCCGATGCACCGTCTCCACCAGCACGCCGACATTCTCCGGCGGCGTTTGCGGCACGATCCCGTGCCCCAGATTGAAAACGTGCCCCGGCGCCGGTCCGGCGGCGCGGGCGACCGCCTCGGCGGCGCGGGCGACGGTAGCGGCATCGGTCAGCAACGTCAGCGGATCGAGATTGCCCTGCAAAGCGACGCGCGCTCCGACAGCTTGGCGGGCTTGCGCCAAGTCCACCGTCCAATCGACACCGAGCGCGTCGGCGCCGCTGTCGGCCATCTCGTCGAGCCAGACGCCGCCGCCCTTGGTGAAAAGAATCGTCGGAACTTTTTCTCCGGCAACGTTGGGCGTCAGCTTTTCCAGAATTCGGCGCATCGCGGCCAGCGAAAACGTCCGGTATTCCGCCGCCGGAAGCAGCCCACCCCAAGTGTCGAAAATCATCACCGCGTCGGCGCCGGCGGCAATCTGCTCGTTCAAATAAACGGCGACCGCATCGGTATTGATGTCGATCAGGCGCCGCATCAAATCGGGGCGACTGTAAGCAAGCCGGCGCACATTGGGGAAGCCGTCGCTGCCGCCGCCCTCGATCATGTAACACGCCAGCGTGAACGGGCTGCCGGAAAAGCCGATCAGCGGCACGCGACCGTTCAGCGCCTTTTTGATCTGCGCGACCGCATCGAAAACATAGCGCAGCTTATTCATGTCGGGAGCAGTCAGCGCCCGAATCGCTGCTTCCGAATCCATCTTGCGCGCGAAACGCGGCCCCTCGCCGGCGGCAAACGACAAA
>JAITBX010000221.1 GCA_031283405.1 Burkholderiales bacterium
GTCGTTGACGCCGTCGCCGGCCATGCCGACGACGCCATGCGCTTGTTGCAGCGCCATCACCAGCGCGCGCTTGTCCTGCGGCGATTGCTGCGAACGCACTTCGTCGATGCCGGCGAGACGGGCAATAGCCAGCGCCGCGAGTTCGTGATCGCCGGTCACAAGATACGGCGTAATGCGTTGTGCGCGCAGCGCCGCCACGGCCGGTGCGGCGCTGTCGCGCACCGTATCGGCGAGCAGCAACACGCCCAGACATTGCGCGCCGCGCGCAATCATGACGCGAGTAGCCGAGGCGTCGGCGTCGTTTGCAAAATCGTTATTGGAATCGTGATCCCCCTCTCCCTCGCACTCTCGCCTGCGGCGAGAGGACAAAACCCCGTCGTCCTTCGACAAGCTCAGGCCGACACCCCTTTTCAAAAGGGGGCTTGCCGGTAGCGAGACAGAGGTGTTGGAAAGAGGATGAGAGACAAGGCAGGCCATTGCTGCGGGCGACCACAGGTCGCCCCTACGTTCTGATGCCTGATGCCCGATCCCTGATCCCTGCACCTGCAAAAATGCCGGCGAACCGATGCGCCAGATTTCGCCGTCGATGATGGCGGTGACGCCCAAGCCGCTCAGTTGTTGAACATCGCTGACCGCAGGCAAGGAAAGGTTTCGCGCTTGCGCAGCGGCGACAATGGCTTGCGCCAGAGGGTGATTCACGTTTTGCTCCAGCACTGCTGCTATAGACAACAAATCATTTTCGCCGAGGCACCTCTCTTTCGCCCCTACATCCGAAACCACGCCAACGAGATGCGGCGTTCCTGTCGTCAGCGTGCCGGTTTTGTCGAAGAGCAGCGTGTCGATTCGCCCGGCGCGTTCAAGCGCTTCGGCGTTTTTGATGAGGATGCCCGCTTGCGCCGCGCGTCCCACGCCGACGATCAAGGCAGCGGGCGTCGCCAGCCCCAATGCGCACGGGCAAGCGATGACCAGCACGGCAGTGGCGCGCAGCAACGCTTGCGCCCAGTCGCCGTTTGCAAAGCTGCCGAACGCAAGACCGTTGACGATCAGCGTCAACACTGCGATGCCCAGCACCGCCGGAACGAACACCGTCGCAACGCGATCGGCCAAGCGTTGAATCGGCGCGCGTGAATTTTGCGCTTGCGCGACTTGCCGAACGATGCCGGCGAGCAGTGTCGTGTGCCCAACCGCCGTGGCGATGCACTCCAGCGCGCCGCCAGTGTTGACGGTGCCGGCGAAAATCGTATCGCCAACGCTCTTGTCCACCGGCAAACTTTCGCCGGTCAGCATCGCTTCGTTCAACGCCGAGTGACCGGCGGCAATCGTGCCGTCAACCGGCACGGTGTCGCCGGCGCGCACCAGATACACATCGCCCGTCTTGACTTGCGCCAGCGGCACATTTTTGGTGACGCCATTCGACAATCGCAACACCGTATTCGGTTGCAACGCCACCAGACTTTTCAGCGCCATTGAAGCGCGCGCGCGGGCGCGCGCTTCCAGCCATTTGCCGAACAGTACCAGCGTAATCACGATGGCGGCGGCTTCAAAATACACATGCTGATCCGGCAGCGGCCACAACCACACCGCCAGCGAAAGCAGAAACGCGCACGAGGTTCCTAGCGCGACGAGAACATCCATGTTGGCCGCGCCGCCGCGCAGCGCGTACCAAGCGCCTTTGTAAAAACGCGCGCCGGCGACAAATTGAATCGGCGCCGCCAATAAGAACTGCGCCCACGGCGGTAATACTTCATGGCTGTGACCGACCAGCATCAAAATCATTTGCCAGAGAAACGGCAAACACAACAACGCCGCAACGATCAAAATGTTGCGCTCGCGCTTTAATTGAGCGGCGCGTTTTTCCTCGTCGGCGCGGGCGTGCGCGTCAGCTTCAAGGAAGGGATCGACCGCGAGCTTCGCATCGTAACCGGCGCGCCGCACCGCCGCTATCAATGTATCGGCAGTGATCGACGCATCGTTCGCCATTTCGACATGCGCGGTTTCGGTGGCGAAGTTGACGCGCGCGGAAACGCCGTCAAGACGGTTCATAACCTTCTCGATGCGCGCCGCGCAAGCGACGCAAGTCATTCCGGAAATGTCAACGTCAACAGCCATAAGATCACAGTATAATGTGCGCTCAAAAAATCGGGGGATTTCCCCACGGAGTATGTTTCATGAATGCAAGCGCTGCCTCCCCTGCCGTGCGCAACACCTCCCGCAACGCGCTTCTGGCCATCGCCGGATTGGGCTGGATGTTCGACGCGCTTGATGTCGGCTTGCTGTCGTTCATCATGGCGGCGCTCAAGCATGATTGGAATCTCTCCGCCGCCGCGTTGGGCTGGATCGGCGGTATCAATTCCATCGGTATGGCGCTCGGCGCGTTGATGTTCGGCATGCTGGCCGACTGCATCGGCCGCAAAAAAGTTTTCATTCTCACCCTCTTGACCTTCAGCGTCGCCAGCGGTTTGTCGGCGGCCGCAACTTCATTGGCGATGTTGCTCTTTCTGCGCTTCTTCATCGGATTGGGACTCGGAGGCGAATTGCCGGTGGCTTCTACGCTCGTCTCCGAGAGCGTGAAGGCGCACGAACGCGGCAAAATCGTCGTGCTGCTGGAGAGCTTCTGGGCGCTGGGCTGGATACTGGCGGCGCTGATCGCTTACTTCGTCATTCCTGATTACGGCTGGCGAATCGCGCTGATCCTCGGCGCGCTGCCGGCGCTCTACGCCGTCTATCTGCGTTTTCGTTTGCCCGATTCGCCGCGCTATCTGTCGCAGAGCGCGACGAAGAAAAACAGCTTCATGGAAAATCTGGCGCAACTTTTCTCCCGCCCCTACCGGCGGGCGACCATCATGCTGTGGGTTCTGTGGTTTTGCGTGGTGTTTTCCTACTACGGCATGTTTCTGTGGCTGCCGAGCGTCGTCGGCCTCAAAGGCTTCGGACTGATCAAAAGTTTTGAGTACGTGTTAATCATGACTCTGGCGCAGTTGCCGGGCTACTTCACCGCCGCTTGGCTGATCGACCGGCTGGGACGCAAATTCGTGCTGATCACTTATCTGTCGGGCACCGCGCTTTCCGCGTTCTTCTTCGGCAACGCCGATACTGTCGCACAACTCTTGATCTCCGGCATGTTCCTTTCCTTCTTCAACCTCGGCGCTTGGGGCGCGCTCTACGTCTATACGCCCGAACAGTATCCCGACGCGATTCGCGCCACCGGCGCCGGCGCGGCGGCCTCCATCGGCCGCGTCGGCGGCATTCTCGGCCCCTTGATGGTCGGCTACCTCGTCGCCGCTCACATCAGCATCGAAATGATCTTCGTCATCTTCTGCGCGACCATCGCGGTGGGCGTCGTCGGCGTGGCAGTGTTGGGAAAAGAGACACAAAGGACAGAATTGAAAGGGGAGGGGTGATAGTGTGCAGGGGCGACCCGCGGTCGCCCGCAGCGCGTTGCTCACCCGTACCGCCCCTTTACCCCTCTCCGTCGAAGGGTGATAGGGAAAGCGTTGTGCATCGCTTAAAAAAGTTCCCTTGTTCTGTTAATATGCGCATTCTCCTTGCGGGAGCGCGGACGTGATACCCGCGTTGCCCGAAAGGTATCTCAGGCACAATTCAGGCAAGCCGTATTTCCGATGGAGAATGAATCATGGATGAACGCACTGTTACGAACGAACGCACTGTTTTTCAATCCATCTCGCACAAGCGGGTGATCAGCGTATCGCCGCAGGCCACCGTGCGCGATGCCGCTCGTGTGATGACCCGCGCCAATTTCACCAGCGTTCTGGTGGTGGAATCGCCCGACATCCTGCTGGGCATCCTCACCGAGCGCGATCTGATGACGCGCGTGCTCGCGCGCGGGCTTGACCCCGACGCTACGACGACGCGCGAGATCATGACGCCCAATCCGATCTGCGTCCCGCCGGAAACGCTGGTTTCCGACGCCGTGGTGCTGATGCTCGAACGCGGTTTTCGTCACCTGCCGCTGGTGTCGGGAAACAAAGTGCTCGGCGTGTTCTCGGCGCTCGACGCGCTGCCGCGCGAAATCGGCGCTGCGTTCGGCCAGATCGAGTTCAACGAACAGGTGAACGACGCGCTGGGGTAAAAAAGTAACCACAATCTTTTTTATCGGCACAATTCCAAATTCCCCTTGCAGCCGCCGAGCATCGCAGGGCGGCGCAGAAACAGGGCGAGGATTGTTTGAGCGATCCTCTAACTTTTCAGGACCGCGAGTTCCTGAGCCCCTGCGCTGTTCGAGAAGCGCAGGGAATCCGCGAAGCGGACGGCGGAATGGGGATGGTTTCTTTGGTGACTTTCTTGTCCACACAAGAAAGTCACTCGCCCGCCGG
>JAITBX010000022.1 GCA_031283405.1 Burkholderiales bacterium
CGACGCGACCGGCACTCTCACGCAAACTGCGTTCGGCGTGGACGTGATGGTGATCGACACAGACGCGGACATCACCGGATTGCCGACTCCCGGCACGCTGACTGCCGGCTGGTACGTCGTCACCGGCAACTTCACCCATGCGGGCACGATCACCGTCACCGGCAACGTTAACCTGATTCTGGCCGATGGAGGCAGTCTGACTATCAACGGAAGCACCAACAACGCCGGAATCAATGTGACCGGCAGCAACAGCCTGACGATTTACGCGCAGTCCGCTGGCGCGGCGATGGGCAGTCTGACGGCTACCGGCGGCAGCATGGGCGCGGGCATCGGCGGCGGCGATGGCGGCGAAGGCGATAGCATCACCATCACAGGCAGCGCCAACGTGACCGCCATCGGCGGAAGCAGTAACTCTGCCGGAGGCGGCGCCGGCATCGGATCAGGCGGTTCCCTCACCACAGCTCCCATTTCCGCCGGCAGCATCACAATCGCGATCGACGCCGCCGGTACGCTGGCGGCAACTGGCGGCGCGGGCACCACTTTCGTCTACGGCGGCGGCGCGAATATCGGCCAGGGCGGCCACGCTGGAGGCGATGGCGTGGCTCTGACCCTTTACACCGTGACGGCGACGGCGGGCGCGAACGGCAGCATTTCGCCATTCGGTACTTATCAGACCGCAGGCACCAGTTCAATGTTCACAATCACGCCGGGCAGCGGCTACGCCATTGCGTCGGTCACCGACAACGGCACGGATGTGACCGGCCTGCTGGCGGGTAACACGCACGTACACCGTGGCCAACATCGCGGCCAACCACGACATCGTGGCGATGTTTGGATTGAGGGGTAGGGGTAGCGGCAACGTAACAGGCATTCCCGCGCTGAACGAAACGATGCTGGTGCTGCTGGCGCTGATGCTGGTGGGAATGGCGGGGTTGCGGGGTAAAGGGCGAGGGTGGTAGGAAAGCAAAACGCCGCCTATTCGTAGGGGATGCCGCCCTCGGCGTCCCGCGAGCCTGCCAATGATTTTATAAACGAGACGCTCGCAAACCGCCACACGCTTTTCGTTATTGTGTTGCATTGATCCTGCGACTTCGCGCAGGATGACAGACTCAACGCCCTATCGCTTTCCTTTCCCGCGAGCGGGCATGAGAGAAAACTTGGCAAACCCCGCATTTCCTACTATATTTGTCGGAATTGATCTGTCGCAAGACGCGAAAATATGAGCCGTGTGATACTTATCTATTCTGCTGAATCAAAACATCGGGTTGTTCAATGAAAAAAGTGCTGGTTCTTGGCGTGGGCAACGTCTTGTGGGCCGACGAAGGTTTCGGCGTGCGCGCGGTCGAAGCGTTGCACGCGGCGTACCGTTTCGACGACGAGCGGGTGACGCTGATGGACGGCGGCACACAGGGCTTGGCGCTTTATCCGTATCTGATGGCGTCGTCGCATGTGCTGGTGTTCGACGCCATCGACTTTCACTTGCCGCCGGCAACGATGAAAATCATGCGCGACGCCGAGGTTCCCGTTTACTGCTCCACCAAAGTTTCGCCGCATCAAACGACGCTGAACGAGGTTTTGGCGCATGCGTATCTGCTGGGCGCCGAGCCGGAAAAAATCACGGTGATCGGCGTACAGCCGAAAGTGCTCGACGATTTCGGAGGCAGTTTGCGCGAGAGCGTCAGAGCGCGGATTCCCGAAGCGGTGGCGTTGGCGGTCGAGGAGTTGGCGGCTTGGGGCGTCACGGCGGTGAAGCGCGATTCCGGAGAAAAAGTCACGCCGCTGAATTCGCAAGCGTTGTTGCTCGAAGCTTATGAAGACGAAAGGCCGTCGGCAGAGGAGGCGTGCCGCGTTGGCGACACGCGCTTTTTGTCGATGGAGAAATGACCATGTGTGTCGGTATCCCGATGCAGGTCATGGAAGCAGGCAAGGCGGGCGAAATCGCTGCGCCGGTTTGGTGCGAAGCGCGCGACGGTGGACGGCGCGAGCAGATCAGCATGTTGCTGATCGGCGATCAACCGCCGGGAACCTGGTTGCTGACGTTTCAGGGTTCCGCGTTGCGGGTGATGTCGCCGGAAGAAGCCGCCCAAACCAGCGATGCGCTGCTGGCGCTGGCGCAAACCATGAATGGCGATACATCGCAACTCGATACTTTGTTCGCCGATCTGGTGAACCGCGAGCCGTCGTTACCGCCGCACTTGCAGGCCGAGCTTGCAGCGGTGAAAAATGAAAATGTGCAAAATGTGCGCGAAAATGCGCGAAAGGAAAATGCGTGATGGCGGAAACTGTTGCTGCAACGATAATCCCGCCGCTGGTGGCGCGGCTGTTTGAGCGTTCTGACGCTTTTCAAATTCCGCTTGAAGCGTTTGATGAGGTGTTGAAAAAAACGCCCGGATTGCTTCTTCTCTTTTTCACCGAAGACCCGGTGCGCTATCGTGAAACACTCGATTTGGCGGTGATCGCGCCGGAGCTTTTGATGATCTCGCCCGAACCGATGTGTCTCGGCGTGTTGTTGCCCGAAGCGGCGCGCGCGATTGCTCCGCGTTACGGCTTCCGGCGCTGGCCGGCGTTCGTATTGTTGCGAGACGGTAAGTATCTTGGCGCGATCGACGGCATGCGCCCCTTGGAAGAGGTTCAGGAGGAAATGACGCGCTTGCAGCAAGCGGCGCCGAGCCGTCCGCCGTCGGTCGGCGTGACGGTTCGCTCTTCTGACGATCACGGCGATGACCATTGCCACTAAAAACTTTTCTGTTTTCAAATACCCCAACGGATAAATTGATGAACGCGCCAATGAAACCGATTTCCATTCCCATTCATGCTGTGCCGGAGGGAACGCGGCACGAAGAAGACGATTTGCAATATCCTGAAATGCCGCGCGGCATGGCGACATTTTCGATGCCGCATGTGCCCGAAGACGCCGACACTTCTGCGATGGCGGAAGCGGCGCAGTTATTGCAAACCTTTCTCGATGCGTTGGATTGTTGGAACTTCAAGGCGCGAGGCACAGGGCCGCAACTCGATCTGCGCGGTCAACCGGCGGAAGTGTTACGCGTTTTGAACGAAGTGCTGGGCGAGGGCGAAGTCAGCGCTCGGGTCGAAGGCTTGCCGGGCGGTAGCGTGAGCGTGCAGGAATCGGTTTTCACCGGCGTCTGGCGCGTGCGCGAATTTGACGCGGAGAATAAAGAAACCGCATACCGGATCGAGGCGAGCAGCTTGCCTGCCATATTGCTCGACGCCGCGCTTCAAGGCGCGCAGCCGGAGTTGCCGGAAGTCGCTTTTCCCGAAGGCGCCATGAATGCGCCGGCGCTGTTCGCTGAAATTCGCGCGCAACTGGCGTCGTTCGGCACGAATGGAACAACCAACGGCGCCTCGCACGAAATCAATCTGACGTTGTTTCCGCTGACGCCCGCCGATCATCAAGCGCTGCAAGAAGCGTTGCCCGTCGGACCGGTGGCGATCATTTCAAAAAGTTTCGGAAGTTGCCGCGTCACGTCAACGGGAACGCGCCACGTTTGGCGCATCCAGCATTTCAACAGCAAGAGCGCGCTGATTCTGAACACGCTGACGATCGTCGAGCGACCCTTGCCGATTCTGGCGGCTGCCGAAGATATCGAAGATACGCGCGGACGGTTGGCGGAATTGATTTCGTGGATGCGCGCCGATGCGGGGATGTGATGACGCTTTTTGAAGGCTCTTATCTCGGCGACAACAGCAAGATCGGCTCCACCACGCGGCTCGAATGCAAAGTGTGCTGGTATGTCTATGATCCGGTGAACGGCGATCCCGAATGGCAAATTCCGCCGGGCGTGCCGTTTTACGATTTGCCGGAACATTGGACGTGTCCGCTGTGCAGCGCGACCAAAGATCAATTTCTGGTGCTGGACGACGGCGAACAGGAACGCTGATGACGAACGATGTTTGCGCTGTCGAAGGTTCCGAAACGACGCTGTTGTCGAATCCTTCGGCGCGTCTTTGCGAAGGGTTCGGGCGCATCGCCGATACGCGCATGAAGGGGCTGCCTTTCCTCAATCCGGCGTTGAGCGTGGAAGCTGTCGGCTTTCATCCGTGGCAAGGCTTTTGGCTGGGGGTGATGGTGACGCCGTGGCTGATGAATCTGATGTTGTTGCCGCGTGAAGCAGAACGCTGGCCGGCCATCGCGCGCGGCGGGCGTCAACAGTATTCGTTTCCGGCAGGCGACTACGATTTCATTATGGCGCACGACGAGGCGTTGGGCGACTACATGATGTGTTCGCTGTTCTCGCCGGTGCAGCAGTTTGGCGATCATGAAACGGCGCGGCAAACTGCCGAGTTTGCGTTGGAAGCGTTGTTTGAAAACGATGCGGCGACGGAGCTGGACGAACAAAAGCCGCAGGCAACGTTGCAGGAAAAGCTGGAGAAACCGTTGTCAAAGCGCGATTTTTTGCGCGGTCGTTTTTTATAAGAGACAGGAAATAACCGAAGAGGAAACGGCTGAATGGAACGCAAGCTGACGCTGACACTGACAGTTGACGACGGGCGCGTGAGCGCGCTCGATGTGCAACTGCCGCGCTTCGATGCGATGGCGTTGCTGAAGCAACGGCAAGCATCGGAAGCGTTGACTTTGTTGCCGTCGGTGTTCAGCATTTGTGCGCAGGCGCAAGCGACGGCAGCAGCAGGCGCGATCGCCGCCGCAAGCGGGCAACCGTTACC
>JAITBX010000038.1 GCA_031283405.1 Burkholderiales bacterium
TCGATCTTGCCGCGCGTGTTGAAATGCATCTCCATCTCGGTGGTTTCAAAATCGATCGCGCCGCGTTTTTGTCGTTGCTCGAAAAAGCGTTTGTACAATTCGTACAACGTGTCGAGCGACGCTCGCGCTGCTTCCGCCGTTGTTTCCGTTGCTGCCGTTGCCTTTGCAGTTTTCGTTGCAGTTTTCGCTGCCGCTTTTGCTTTCGCCGCAGCTTTCACTTTCAGCGCCGCCGGCGTCACGCCGCGCGACAAATAATTCCACACCTCGGTGTAAGTCAAACGCGCCCGCGAATGGATCACCGCCGGATAAAATTCATAGCGCTCCACAACGCCTTTGGCGGAAACCGCCATGTCGCACGCCATCACCAGCCGATCCACAGCAGGATTCAGCGAACACAGCCCGTTCGACAACGCTTCCGGCAACATCGGAATTACTTGACGCGGAAAATACACCGACGTGCCGCGTTCTCTGGCCGCCTTGTCGAGCGCGCCGCCGTCCTTCACATAGTGCGACACATCGGCAATCGCCACGATCAGCCGGAAGTTTTTTCCGCTTCGTGACGCATAAACCGCATCGTCGAAATCGCGCGCGGTTTCGCCGTCGATCGTCACCAGCGGCAAGTCGCGCAAATCGCGCCGCCCTTTGAGATCGGACGGCTTGACGCTGTCGCCGAGTTTTTCGGCACTGCGCTCGACAGCGTCAGAAAATCGGAACGGCAGCGCATGCTTGCGCAACGCAATGTCGATTTCGATACCGTCAGCGTCCGCCGCGCCCAGAACTTCTTTGATCAGGGCAATCGCTTCGCGCGATGCCGACGGCGGCTCGACAACTTCCACCACCACAATGTCGCCCTCTTTGGCGCCGCCGCGACCTTCCGGCGCCAGCAAAAAATCCTGATTGAGCCGACGATCCTCCGCCACCACAAACCAGACACCGTGCCTCTGATGCAAACGCCCCACAATGTCGCGCTGTCCGCGCTCAAGCACATCAAGAATTTCCGCGCCGACGCGACCGCGTTCACTCCGAGGCAACCGCTTGGCTGCCACCTTGTCGCCATGCAACGCCTTGAACATCTCCTGCGGCGACAGAAACAAATCGTCCCCGCCTTTGTCCGGCTTCAAAAAACCGTAACCGTCGGGGTGCCCAAGCACCGTCCCGACCACCACATCGAGCGCCTCCGGCAAACACAACGCGCCCTTGCGGTTGGCGAACAACACGCCGCGCTTGACCAACTGCGCCAATTCCGCCTTGAACGCCGCCTTGCCGGTCTCGCCGACCTGCAAGCGACCGGCCAGCGCAGCCGGCAACAGCGGCACGCCGGCCTCGCGGATGGCGTTCAAAATCCGACCTTCGTCGGGCAAAGAGGAAAACGCGCGGCGGGAGGACGGAGATGACGAACGGGAAGGCATAAAAATTTACTCCGGCTTTGACAAGCGGCGGAACGTCTCGTAAAATGCCGATCCTGTTGCCCAGATGGCGAAATTGGTAGACGCGCTAGTTTCAGGTACTAGTGGGGAGACCCTTGGAGGTTCGAGTCCTCTTCTGGGCACCATCATTGCACAATTCATTGTGCCCTCGGTCGGGGCGTAGCGCAGCCTGGTAGCGCACCTGCATGGGGTGCAGGGGGTCGGAAGTTCGAATCTTCTCGCCCCGACCACCTCGGATATGGGAATCTGAAAAATTGAAATCACCGCGCCAGTTCACTTTGCTTTGGCTAAAACAGGCTGGCGGAGGGAGCGGGATTCGAACCCGCGTTAGGGTATTACCCTAAACACGCTTTCCAGGCGTGCGACTTAAACCGCTCATCCATCCCTCCGGCAAGGGCGTGATTGTACCCCAAAACCGGCCATGCCCCTCGAAAACGCGATACGATAATGTTGTTGCGTCGATTCGACGGGTTTGTAATCAGCGTGAGAACAAGGCGCAAAGCCGAAGACAGCGCTGAACGCACGGCGAGGCGAAGCAACGCAGTTATCACGTTGATTACAAGGCCGAATCTTCATGGAAAAACAACTTGCCGCTTATTTGTTGCTGATTTCCACGGCTCTCGCCGACATGGAAAATCATCCCGATCCCGAACGTCTTCGGCGGCTCATCGCTTTTCACGAGCAACAAACCGCCGCGTTTCAACATGAGCGATTGATTCATCTTCTGGTGACTTTCTTTTTCGGCGGCTTGCTGCTTTGCAGCTTCACCGGAACACTGCTTCTGCCGAGTTGGCCGTTTTTTGCGCTCGATCTCTTGTTGGCAATCACCTTGCTGTTTTACATCAAGCACTATTTCTTTCTGGAAAACAACGTCCAGAAACTTTACCCGATCACCGAAGCGTTGTACCGGCAGCTTGACGCTGCCGGCGCGCCTTCCTGATGCCTTTGATGGATAACGCCGCTTCATCGACCGTCGCCATTTTGCTCTGCACTTATCAGGGCGAAACTTTTTTGGCGCAGCAGTTGGATTCGATTGCCCGTCAGACGCATCGTCACTGGACACTCTACGTTTCCGACGACGGCTCGACCGATCGCACCCGCGCTATTCTCGAAGATTATCAATCGCGGTGGCGAACCGAGTATCGCGTTGATCGTCTGCACATCATCGACGGCCCGCAGCGTGGTTACTGCGCCAATTTTCTGACGCTGCTGTGTCGAGACGATATTCGCGCCGATGGCTACGCTTACTGCGATCAGGACGATATTTGGGAGCCGGACAAACTGGAGCGCGCGTTGACTTTTCTCTCGCCGTTCTCTGCCGCAAAGCCCGCGCTCTACGCTTCGCGCACGCAGTTGATCGACGAAGCCGATGCGCCACTCGGTTTCTCGCCGTGCTTCACGCGACCGCCCGCCTTCGCCAACGCGCTCGTTCAAAACATCGGCGGCGGCAACACGATGGTGTTCAATGATGGCGCGCGTCAGTTATTGAAAAGCGTCGGCGCCGTCGATGTTCCGGTGCACGATTGGTGGACTTATCTCGTCGTCAGCGGCAGCGGCGGCACTGTACATTATGATCCCCATTCGAGCGTGCAATACCGTCAGCACGCAAAAAATCAGATCGGCAGCAACCTCGGTTTAACCGCCCGCTTCATCCGCGCCCGCATGTTGCTTGAAGGGCGTTTCAAAACATGGAACACGCAAAATCTGGCTGCGCTCTCGATTTTGCGTTCCCGACTCGCGCCGGAAAATCAAAAAACACTGGCCACTTTCGCCGCCGTTCGCAGCGACAGCTTGTTTACCCGCCTCAAAGCGTTGCGCAAAAGCGGCGTCTATCGGCAAACTTTCATAGGGAATCTGGGGCTGTTCGTCGCGGCGTGCTTGGGAAAGTTGTAAGTTTCTTCGACGGCATCGCCGGCGTCGAGTCAGAACGTTCCTGGTTTGGATGATTGCATTTCCGGATTGCTTCGTCGCGTCGCTTCTCGCAATGGCAGAATAGGAAATGTCGTGAGCGAACACCGTACCTTATTTCGGATCAACCTTTCCGCGCCAAGAGCGGAATGCCGAAAGGCTTCGGCCAATAAATGCCGTATTTGAACGCCGGCTCGTTGTGGACTCTGATGTCCGTGAACCCGGCCTCGCGCAAATTTTTCATCAGCGCTTCCAGTGAAAACAAGCGCATTTCCAGAGTCGCGCCCGAGCCGCCATGAAAGACAAGATTCGAATACCGCTCTGTTTCACCGTTCGCGTTTTTGTTGAGCAAAGCCCATTCGCCGGACGATTCTTTTTGCACGGAAAATTCATTCAACACGGGGAAGTGTTCCTCAGTTTCGCCCGCCATTTTGTAGGGAACCGAAAAGATGAGGCTGCCGCCGGGCTTGATGATTTTGCACAGATTGTCGAAAGCGGGCTGGATCGGTGAAAGAACGTGCTCGAACACGTCGGAAGAAATCACGAAATCGAATTTATCATGATCGCTTTCCTCGATCTTCGTGATGTCGAAAAAAGGCTCCTGATGGTAATAAGTGTTCTCGTAGGAAAATGCTGCGCTCAACGGCGAGGCATAGCAGGACGCATCGCTCATGCCCATTCCCGTGATCTTTTTGTTTCTCTTGAAATCGGGAAGCGGAATGATTTCGTTGTACAAAAGAGCGCTCAGTATCGCCATCAACGACCTGAAACGCACCACCGATCCGCACCAGAAACAAGCGCCGCCCTCGCGTTGCAATTCGTCGATTCCCAAGACGTTTTTATGGCCGCAGATATTGCACTCAAAGCACAACTTCCCGGGCAATGGGTTGAATCTGTTTTTCAGCGAAGAGAGCCGGCTTTTCATTATTTTTTGATTCTAACATCTTTGCCCGCTGATGCCTGATGCTCTTTTCGCCTGTATTCCCACGGCGGCGTCGGCTTCTTGCCCGCCCACAGTCCGCGTTTCGCTCGCTGCGCGTCTTTCTGCAGAGCGTACAAGCTGCGATCAGTGACGTAGTGATCGTAAACCCACGCCATGCCGCGCCGCACTTGTTCGGCGTTGACGTCCTTACCGTTGCAGGTCACACGAGCGAGAGTACGTCCATAATCGTCAGGATTTTTCTGCCGCTTGAGCGTGGCTTGTTTGCCGTAGCACATAGCAGACAGCGACTCTTTTGCCCGCCTTCCAAAGGCTTGCCCGATCTCCGGCGCGTCGATCTCCGCCAAGCGCACGCGCTCCATTCGTTTTTTTTCACATCGCACCAACAACGTGTCGCCGTCGGCGATTCCGACGACTTTGCAGGACGCTGCGGCGTGGGCAAAGGGCGCGGTCAGCAAGAGAAGCAAAAGCAACGAAGCTGAGAACGAAAGCGGTTTGACGATCATTGTGTTTCCTTGTGTTGCGCCGTATCCTTTGCTTGCCAAATAATGAAAGCGCCTTCCATCGCAGCAGAGGCTTTAATGATGGCGTTGAAGGTTGTGTCGGATTTGTAGCCGCTGATGTGTTCGCAAAAGCCGTCAACGAACAATGCTGTTCCTCCCACCGCGTCATTCGAAATACGAAGCAAATTGTCTTCGTTGCCGACGTACCAATAGGGAAAAGGCAAAAACGCATCTTCGATACAAACGGCAATCATCTCAATTTCATCCCACGCGATCGTTTGCTTGATCTGGCCTTTGACGAACAAACTGACGCCTCGCTCATCGAAGGCCACGGAGATGGGTGACGACGACCCATGGCGCAACGCCTTGGCCGGCATTTCATTCTTTTCTGCCCTCGACAAAAAACGCCGGAAGAAATTGAACATATAAAACTCCGTAGCCAATGATGAAGCATAACCCAGCCTACCGCGCTGCCGTTCGCAACGATCATTTATTCGCTCGCCTCGCCGCGCTGCGTCGCAGTGGCGTTTACCGGCAAACGTTCGGAGGAAATCTGGGGTTGTTCGTTGCGGCGCTGGCGGGGAAGTTATGAAATCGAACAACCGAAATAAGTTGGAGTGCGCGTAGCGAACCCAGCTAAATGAAACTATCACGCTTTCAGTTTGTGTTTAGCGTCAGGATCGTTTGCGGGTACGCTGGATGGCCAACAACACACCACCGATAAGCAATGCGATTCCCAGCAACTCCAAAGCTGGCGGCATGCGGCGGGACCAGGCGAAACCATAGATCAACCCGGCAATCGTCTGGACCACGGCGAGTTGCCCCGAGATGGAGATTGGAACTGACTCGGAAGCGCGATTCCAAAGCACCGTGCCGACCCAGGAGACAAGCACTCCCAGCGCCAACGCACCCAGCAGCAGAGGGAGGATATTGTCGACCCCACCGAGGTGCACCGAGCTGGAGACGGCGGCGACCGGCAGAGCGACCAGGGACAGGACCAGCGCACCCACCCCCATGAGTGTGGTCCACGTAGACGAGGAGATTTCTGGGTGTTTGCGCAGAAAGCCTGCGTTGGCCACCGCGTACGAGGTCCACAGAACCAGCGCCACCAACGTCGAAGAGATACCGATCACCCAGTTCAAGCCGAAGTGGACGCTCAGGGCGCTGTCCAAGCGCCCCTCCATGACGTTGACCAAGATCAGCCCGACGGTGATGAAGCCGAGCGGGACCAGCAGGTGAGAGAACGGGAACTCCCTACGGATCCAGTTGCCAGTCAGCGCGACGGTCACCGGTAGGGTACCGATGATCGCTGTGGCAATGGGTGCCCCCGCGTACTTGATCCCCTGAACCAGGAAGAAGTAGTAGCCCAAGTGCCCGGTGAACGCGAACACCAGAGCAGTACCCCACACCCGCCAGTTCAGGCCGCGCACTCCGGCGCCGCGTCGGGCGATCAAGATGCTGATGGACAGCACACCGAAGACCAAATACCGGCCCAAGGCGAGAGCCACCGAATCTGATCCGGGCAGCAGTACCGGAATCAGGAACGCCAATCCCCAAATCAGGTTGGCGCTCAAACCGCACAAGATTCCAATGAATGTTCGAGAAGGTTGAATAGGCATGTCAGGGTTTACTGGTTTGTAATACACATAATAAAGGCAATATCTGACAAGCTATAAACAATAAATCTCATTTCTTTACCTTACAGCGAAAGTCCTTTAACGAACATAAAAATAATCAAAAACCCCACGTTCCCGAAGAATGTTGACACCAATAGCAATCAACCCCATCCCACCGATGAAAGTTCATGTAGTTGCGGTTGAGCGCAAGCGAAACCTATCCTCGGGCTTGCCTCCGTTCTTCGTATTTTCTTTTCTCCGGTATTCCCACGGTGGCACCGGATTTTTCTGTGCCCACAGTCCGCGCTTTGCGCGTTGCGCTTCTTTCTGTAACGCGTACAAGCTGCGATCTGTGGCGTACCGCTCATAAACCCACGCCATGCCACGGCGCACTTGTTCGGCGCCGGCATCCGCGCCGTTGCAATACACGCGAGCGAGAGTGCGTCCGTATTCGTCCGGATTTTTCTGCCGCTTGAGGGTGGCTTGTTTGCCGTAGCACATCCCTGACAACGATTCTTTTGCTCGTCGGCCAAAAGGTTGCCCCATTTCCGGCGCGTCGATTTCCGTCAGGCGTATCCGCTCCGCCGGTTTTTTTCCGCACCGCGCCGTCAGCGTGTCGCCGTCGGCGATACCGACAACTTTACAGGGCACGGCAGTGTCGGCAAAAGATGCGACCGGCAGAAAGAGCAAAAACAGCGGGATTAAAAACAGTCTGCGCAGAATGACGCGAAATAAATCCGCGACGGATAGCCGAGCGCAAGCGAAACCCTGTTTATGAATTCGCGGCCTGTGAAGGCTTGTATTCGGGAAAAACATAAGATCGTCTGCTTTCATACAAGGAGCCGTAGTTAAGCCGCCCTGAATTACCACTATAAATTATTGCCCGGTATTATTTCTTGCCGCTCGTCGTTTGCCGTTTGTTTCCCGCTTCCCGATCCCGCCGTCGCAGTTCCGCGAGTTTTTCGGCGATTTTTGCTTCGAGCCCGCGCGATGTCGGTCGATACCAGTTGGGTTCTTCCATGTCGTCCGGCAGATAAGTTTCGCCCGCCGCGTAGGCGTCTTCCTCATTGTGGGCGTACCGGTATTCGTCGCCGTAGCCCAGTTCTTTCATCAGCCGCGTCGGCGCGTTGCGCAAACGCATCGGCACCGGCCTTGATTTGTCGTTACGAATGAATGCGCGCGCCGCGCTGTACGCCGTATAACCGGCATTGCTTTTCGGCGCGACCGACAAATAAATCACGGCTTGCACCAACGCCAATTCTCCTTCGGGCGACCCGAGGCGTTCGTATGTTTCGGCGGCAGCGTTGACGATCTGCGTCGCGCGCGGATCGGCCAGCCCGATGTCTTCCCACGCCATTCGGACGATGCGCCGCGCCAGATAACGCGGATCGGCGCCGCCGTCGAGCATCCGGCACAACCAGTACAGCGCTGCGTCGGGATGCGAACCGCGCACCGATTTGTGCAAGGCCGAAATCTGGTCGTAAAACGCTTCGCCGCCTTTGTCGAACTGCCGCAACGAACGCGCCAGCGCCGATTCGACGAACGCCACATCGAGCGCAGCCGGTTTCTCCTGCCGCGCCGCATCTTCAAGCGCAACGCTCAACTGTTCGACGAGATTGATGAGCCGCCGCCCGTCGCCGTCGGCGTAAGCGATCAACGTTTGCCGCACTTCTTCCGACAGCACATGATCCGGCAGCGCCGCCGCCAACGCGCGGTCGAGCAACTGCGAAAGTTCATCGGCGGAAAGCGGCTGTAAGACGTAAACGGTCGAGCGCGACAACAACGCGCCGATCACTTCAAACGACGGATTTTCCGTCGTCGCGCCGATGAACGTGAACAGTCCGCGTTCGACGTGCGGCAAAAAGGCGTCTTGCTGTGCTTTGTTGAAACGGTGTACTTCATCGACGAACAAAATCGTCGAGCGCTCCATCTGCGCTTGAGCGTTCTCGGCCTTAACCACAGCATCGCGGATGTCTTTGACGCCGGACAACACCGCCGATAACGCAATAAATTCGGCGTGAAACGCTTCCGCCATCAACCGCGCCAACGTTGTCTTGCCGACGCCCGGCGGCCCCCACAAAATCATCGAGTGCGGCTTGCCCGAATGAAACGCCGTTGCCAGCGGCTTGCCCGCCCCCAACAAATGCCGTTGCCCGATCACTTCGTCGAGCGTTTTCGGACGCAAGCGTTCGGCCAGCGGTTGCGACGCTTCCGGCACTTTGACGGTGAAAAGATCGCTCATGGTTTCAGAATCATTTATAACGTTTTTGATTCAAATCTGCACATTCTTTCCCCTCTCCCGCTTGCGGGAGAGGGTGCCCCGAAGGAGCGGGAGAGGGTGTAGGTGCCGACCGCAAAGATTCGGGCGACCACAGGTCGCCCCTACGCCCTCTCCCCCACCCCTCTCCCACAAGTGGAAGAGGGGAGTTGTATCCACTTGGAGCGATTCCACAGATGCACACGGCGCAGTGACTTGTTCAGAACGCTGCTTACGTCCACACCTTCGCCCAGTACGCGATCGTCAGCAACAACACCAGCCCCAACCAAAACAGCAGCGCCCGCCACACCAACCCGATCGACGACGGCAAGACGCCGGGCGTTACCAGCATGCCTTCGGGTGGCGGCCCCAATTTTTCTTCAAGCGTTTCTTCGGGACTGGCCGTTTTTACCACAGGTTCGGCAATAATTTCTGCCGCGATTTCAACAGGCGTTTCCGTCGGCGCTTCGGCAGCTTCCGGCTCAGACTCCGGTTTCGCGGCGCTACTCGCTGCCGCCCGCCGTGTCCACGTCAATCCCAGCGCACCGTAAGCAGCAGCCAGCAAAATATTTTCATTGGTCGAGTTGTCGAAGGCCGCATCGTCGTTGCGCTGCGCGCGCCATTGGTAAATGGCGTCCTCGAAATCGCCGACAACGGCAAACGACAACGCCAAAAGGCGTATCGGCAGCCAGTCCAGAACGAACATGAGCCAACGCGCCACTCTGCCCAATTCGGCACGCGCCGACGTCAACACGGTGATGTCCTCGCCGGCGGGGCTTTCGCTCCACTCACGCACCACCAGCGTCAGCATCCAGTAAAGCGCCGCGCCGGTCGGCCCGAAGATCAGGAACCAGAACACCACGCCGAAAACACAGCGGTACGCCGCCAGCGCCCCGACTTCGATGACGCGCTGGGCGATCTCGTCAGAGCCGAGCGTCAGACTGTCGCCGCCCTGCCAGCCGTGCAGCGCCCGCCGCGCCGTTGACAAATCGCCGTTTTGCAGATTCTCGGTGATCTCGGTGACAGCATGGCTGAAACGGCGAAAGCCCATCAGCACATAGAGCGCCAGAAAGCCCCAGACCAGCATCAAAGGCCGAATCAGCATTGAAGACCAAGCCTGCATCAGCAACACATCCACCGCAATCACCGGCAACGCCGGCAACAGCGCCGCCGCCGC
>JAITBX010000067.1 GCA_031283405.1 Burkholderiales bacterium
CTTCTGCTGACCGAAGCGTTGGCGTTCAGCGTCGGAAAAAGGCTGGAAGTCGCGGCGCGCAACTGCGCTTGCGCTTGCCGGTAATTCGCTTCTGCCGCTTTCAGATTTTGATTGTCGAGGTCGATTTCATTCATCAAACGCGAGAGCGTTTCATCGCCGTAAGCTGTCCACCATATCGCATCGATTTGCACGTCGGAAGGATGCGCGTGTTTCCAGCCCGCCGCCGGTTCACTGTATGTTTCGGGAACATCCAGTTGCGGCCTCACATAATCCGGCCCGACCGCGCAACCGCTTAACGCCACCGTTATCGTTATCGCCAATGCTATTCCGAAAATGATTTTCATGTGTTTCATCAATCACACCTCCGCCGGCGAAAGCGCGTCGCTCGCCGTTTTGTATTCTTCCTTGTTGCTCCCGAAACGCCCGCGCAAACGATGAACGTAAAGATAGACGACCGGCGTCGTGTAAAGCGTCAACAACTGGCTCACCAACAAACCGCCGACGATCGCCAAGCCCAACGGCTGCCGTAACTCGGCACCGTCGCCGCGCCCCAGCATCAGCGGCAACGCGCCCAGAATCGCCGTCATCGTCGTCATCATGATCGGGCGAAAACGCAGCAAACACGCTTGATAAATCGCATCACGCGGCGACAAACCTTGTTGACGTTCCGCCGTCACCGCGAAATCTATCATCATGATCGCGTTTTTCTTGACCAATCCGATCAGCAACAAAATGCCCAGCAACGTAATCAAATTGAAATCCATCATCGACTGAAACGCGCCGACGCCGAACAGCGGCGACAAAAGGTTGAGCAATTTAATCGCCAGCAAAGCGCCGACACCAGCCGAGGGCAGCGTGGATAAAATCGTCAGCGGATGAATGTAGCTCTCGTAAAGAATGCCCAGCACGAGATACACCGCAAGAAGCGCCGTCGCGATCAAAATGAGTTGGGCGGTCATCATGTCTTTGAACGCGCCCGCCGTTCCCTGAAAGCTGCCGACGATGGACACCGGCAAGCCGGTGCGCGCCACGTTTTGATACACGGCGTCTGTCGCTTCTGATAACGATACGCCCGGCGCCAGATTGAACGAGATCGTCGCCGTCACGAATTGCCCCTGATGGCTCACCGACAACGCTGTATTCTCTGTCGCGTAAGTCGTCACTGCCGACAGCGGCACGCGGTTGCCGTCCGCTGCGATCAGATAAATGTTTTGCAGATTCTGCGCGCTCTGCGTAAACTCCGGCGACGCCTCCATCACCACCTGATATTGATTGAGCGGATTGTAAATGGTGGACACTTGCCGCTGCCCGAACGCATTGTTCAGCGCCGAATCCACTTGAGCGACGGTCAAACCCAAGCGCGACACGGCGTCGCGGTCGATCGTCAATATCGTCTGCATACCGTTATTGTCCTGATCGGAGTCAACATCGGTGATTTGCGGAAGCTGCATCAACGCTTGCCGCACTTTCGGTTCCCAAGCGCGCAACTCGTAGATATCATCGGCCTGCAACGCAAATTGAAATTCGGAGTTGGCTTCGCGCCCGCCGATACGAATATCCTGCACCGGCATCATGAACAAACGCGCCCCCGGTTCGTTCGCCAAAGATTTTTGCAAACGCGCGATGATCGCGCGCACCGAAAGTTTGCGTTCCTCCAATAGCTTCAGAGAAACCATCATCATGCCGCGATTCATCTGCCGTCCGCCGATGAAGCCAGCCACCGTATCGACAGCAGGATCCTTCTGAACGATCTTGATGAAGTTCTCGTATTTTTCGCGCATCGCCTGAAACGAAATGTTTTGATCGGCGACAATCCCGCCCATGATGCGGCCTGTGTCCTGCGACGGCAAAAGACTCTTGGGAATATGAATGTACAAAATCACATTGAACGCGATCGTCAAAAACAGAACCACCAGCATCAAGGGGCCGCGCGCCAACGCCCACGACAGCGAACGGCGATAGCCGTTGTGTACCGTCTCAAAAACGCGCTCGCCGAACAAGTACAGCTTGCCGTGTTCCTTGGGTTCGGACTTCAACCAGTGCGCACACAGCATCGGAATCGTGGTCAACGCCACGGCCAGCGACACTAAAATTGTCGTTGCCAGCGTCACCGCAAATTCATGGAAGAAGCGACCGATCAAACCGCCCATCAACAAAATGGGAATGAAAACCGCGATCAGTGAAAGGCTCATCGACACGACGGTGAAGCCGACTTCGCGCACGCCGTCCAGCGCCGCTTGCAACGGCGGCTTGCCCGATTCCCGATGGCGCGTGATGTTTTCGATGACGACGATGGCGTCGTCCACGACGAAGCCGGTCGCCACCGTCAGCGCCATCAGCGACAAATTGTTGAGCGTGAATCCGCACAAATACATCACCGCCAATGTTGTAATCAGCGACACCGGCACGGCGATGCACGGTACCAATGTCGCGCGACCATTGCGCAAAAAGAGAAACACCATCAGAATCACCAGCCCGACCGAAATCGCCAGCGTGCGAGTGACTTCACGCAACGAAGCGCGAATGGTCGGCGTCCGGTCGAGAGTGATGGTCATGTCGATGCTGCTCGGAATCGACGCTTTCAACGTCGGCAACAGCGCCTTGACCCGATCCACCGTTTCAATGATGTTGGCGCCGGCCTCGGTGCGCACTTGCAACAGCACCGCCGGCTTGCCGTTCGACATTCCGGCGTTGCGCACATCCTGTACCGAGTCGAGCACTTCGGCGACATCTTCCAGGCGCACCGGCGCGCCGTTTTTGTAAGCGACGATCAAAGATTTGTATTCGCTCGATTTGAAAGCCTGATCGTTGGCGCCGACTTGCCATTGTCGGTCGCCGTATTCGATCATTCCTTTCGGGCGAGCGGCATTGCTGCTGGTAATCGCGCGCCGCACATCGTCCAGCGACAAACCGTAATGATTGATCTGCATCGGATTCAATTCGACGCGCACCGCCGGCAGCGAACTGCCGCTGACGGTCACATCGCCGACGCCTTCGACTTGCGACAACATTTGCTGCAACACCGTCGCTGCCGAATCGTACATCTGGCCGCGCGTCATCGTGTCCGAGGTCAACGAAAGAACGAGCACCGGCGCATTGGCCGGATTGGCCTTGCGGTACGTCGGATTGCGCGGCATTCCCGACGGCAACAAGGTACGCGCCGCGTTAAGCGCGGCTTGCACATCGCGCGCGGCGCTGTCGATGTCGCGCGACATGTCGAATTGAATCACGACGCGAGTGCTGCCGAGCGAATTCGTTGAAGTCATCTCGGTGATGCCGGCAATGCTGCCCAGCGCCCGTTCCAAGGGTGTGGCGACCGACGCCGCCATCGTTTCAGGGCTGGCGCCGGGCAAGCCTGCCGAAACAAAAATCGTCGGGATATCCACTTGCGGCAACGGCGCGACCGGCAACATCCGCCACGCCACCAATCCCAGCAGCGTCACGCCCAACGTCAGCAGCGATGTCGCTACCGGTCTGCGGATCACCAGCTCGAAAAAACTCATGGCGCCGATCTTTCCGCTGCCGGCAGCGCGCGATGCCGACGCCAGTGCGCCAGATTGTCGAACATGATGTAGATCACCGGCGTCGTGAACAATGTCAACAACTGGCTGACCAGCAAACCGCCGACCATCGTCACGCCGAGCGGGTGACGCAACTCAGCGCCCATGCCGGTGCCGAGCATCAACGGCAACGCCGACAACAGCGCTGCCATCGTCGTCATCAATATGGGGCGGAAACGCAACAGACACGCTTGATAAATCGCGTCACGCGCCGACATGTTTTCATTGCGCTCGGCGTCGAGCGCGAAGTCGATCATCATAATTGCGTTTTTCTTGACGATGCCGATCAGCAAGATGATGCCGATGATCGCCACCATGTCGAGTTCGAGCCGCGCGATGAGCAGCGCCAACAACGCGCCGATGCCCGCCGACGGCAGCGTTGACAGAATCGTGATCGGATGAATGTAGCTCTCGTACAACACGCCCAGCACGATGTACATGGTGATGATCGCCGCCAGAATCAGCCATATCTGATTGCTGAGCGACGATTGAAACGCCAGCGCCGTTCCCTGAAAGCGCGTTTGAATGTCTGCCGGAAAACCGATGTCGTGTTCCACGGTGCCGATCGCTTTCACGGCAGCGTCGAGCGAATAGCCCGGCGCCAGATCGAAAGAAATGGTAGCCGCCGGAAATTGCGAAATGTGATTGATCGCCAGCCTCGTCGGCTTCTCGACAAAACGCGCCACGGTTGACAGCGGTACTTGCGCCCCCGTTGACGACTTCACATACAAACGGCTCAACGCCGGCAAGCCATCCTGAAATTCAGGGCCGACTTCCAGCACCACGCGGTATTGATTCGACTGCGTGAAGATCGTTGAAATCAAGCGCTGACCGAAAGCGCTGTACAACACATTGTCGATGTCGGCAACGGTCACGCCCATGCGCCCCGCCGCGTCGCGGTCGATGTCAACATAAGCCTGCAAACCCTGATCGAGCAAATCGTGATTGACGTTCGCCAGTTCCGGCAACTGCGACAAACGCTCGGCCAGCTTCGGCGTCCATGTGCTCAACTCGTCGGGATCGGTCGCCTGCAAGGTAAATTGAAAGCGTGTGCGCGTCACTTGACTTTCGATGGTCAAGTCGTTGACCGATTGCAGATACAAGCGAATGCCCGGCACGTTTTCGAGACGCTGTTGCAAGCGGTCGATGATGGCCGGTGCGCGCGCGCTGCGTTCTTCCAGCGGCTTGAGATTGATTAACATGCGGCCGGTGTTCAGCGTCGTGTTGACGCCATCGACGCCGATGTACGACGACACGCTGTCAACATCGGGGTCTTCGAGAATCACTTTCGCCAGATTCTGCTGACGCTCGGCCATCGCGCCGAAAGAAATCGACTGCGGCGCTTCCGAAATGCCTTGAATCAGGCCGGTATCCTGAATCGGGAAAAAACCTTTCGGCACATAGATGTACAAATAAACCGTCAACAGCAATGTGCCGAGCGCCACCATCAGCGTCAACACCTGATGGTTCAACACCACCCGCAACGCCCGTCCGTAAAGCCCGATCAAGCCGTTGAAAATTTCTTCTGATTTTCGGTAAAACTTTCCCTGCTTTTCTTCCGGCGTGTGGCGCAACAGTTTCGAGCACATCATCGGCGTCAGCGTCAGCGACACTACCATCGAAATCACGATCGACACCGCCAGCGTGATCGCAAACTCGCGGAACAAGCGGCCGACGACATCGGCCATGAACAGCAGCGGAATCAGCACCGCTACCAGCGAAAACGTCAGCGAAATGATCGTGAAGCCGATTTGTTTGGAACCGTGTAGCGCCGCTTGCAACGGCGACTCGCCTTTTTCAATGTAGCGCGTAATGTTTTCGATCATCACGATGGCGTCGTCAACGACGAAGCCGGTGGCAATCGTCAGCGCCATGATCGTCAAATTGTTGATCGAGAATCCGGCCAGATACATCACCATAAACGTGCCGACCAGCGACAGCGGCACAGCCAGACTCGGAATGATTGTCGCCGGCAAATTGCGCAAGAAGAGGAAGATCACCATCACCACCAGCGCAATCGCCAAAAACAATTCAAACTGCACATCACGGATGGAGGCGCGAATAGTGACGGTACGATCTGACAACACTTTCACTTGCAACGCGCCCGGCAAGGTTTCTTCCAGTTGCGGCAAACGCGCCTTGATGGCGTCAACCACTTCGATCACGTTGGCGCCGCTTTGTCGCTGAATGTTGATAATGATCGCCGGATGGTCGTTGGCCCACGCCGCCAGCTTTGTGTTTTCGGCGTCCTCGATCACATCGGCAACATCGCCCAAGCGAACCGGCGCGCCGTTTTTGTAAGCGATGATGAGGCTGCGATATTCGTCGGCAGAGCGCAACTGATCGTTGGCATCGATGGTCGATGATAATTTCGCGCCGTCGAAACTGCCTTTGGCCTGATTTACGTTGGCGCTTCCCACCATCGTGCGCACATCTTCGATATTGAGCCCCATCGCCGCCAGTGCTCGCGGATTGACCCGCACTCGCACGGCGGGACGTTGACCGCCCGACAGCGTGACCAGACCGACGCCCGGCACTTGCGAAAGTTTCTGCGCGAGACGGGTATCAACCAAATCTTCGAGCCGCGTCAGCGACAGCGTGTCCGAAGTCACCGCCAGCGTCAGCACCGGCGTGTCGGCAGGATTGACTTTGTTGTAAATCGGCGGACGCGGCAAATCGCTCGGCAGCAAATTGCTGGCGGCGTTGATCGCAGCCTGCACTTCTTGCTCGGCAGTATCGAGCGAGATGTCGAGACTGAATTGCAGCGTGATGATCGAAGCGCCGCCCGAACTGGACGACGACATTTGATTGACGCCGGCCATCTGGCCGAACTGCCGCTCCAGCGGCGCCGTCACCGATGAAGTCATCACTTCGGGGCTGGCGCCCGGATAAAGCGTCACGACTTGAATGGTCGGATAGTCAACTTCCGGCAATGCCGACACCGGCAGAAAACGATAAGCAACGATACCGGCCAGCAGAATCGCCACCATCAGCAACGAAGTGGCGATGGGGCGAACGATAAAAAGGCGCGAGGGGTTCATGCGCTGTTCTTTCGCAACGGCGCGACGAGCTTATGAGCGCGGCCGCGTGGGTGGCGATGGCGCAGGCGTTGCTTGCGCCGGAGGGGTTCCCTCTTTGGGAGGCTTTTGCCCCCTGCGTCCCTTCCGCTCTCCGGACGCGGCTTGCCCCGAAGCGTTTTTCTCGCCGCCCGTCGCTTGATCTTTACCGGCGGCTCTCTTGCCCGGCTCCGGCAACGTTTGTTGTTTGCCGTCGAGTGTTGTGACTTCGACGGTGCTGCCTTCGCGCAGCCGGTCAGTGCCGTCAATCACTACGCGCTCGCCCGCCGCCAGCCCTTTGCCGATCACTTGTTCTCCTTCGTCCTCATTGCTCGGCGTGACTTGCCGCACGCTCACTTTCTCTTCGTCGCCGATTACATAAACGAAGGTTCCCACACTGCCGCGCTGCACCGCCGCCGACGGTATCAACAAAACATTCTGCAACGTGTCGATCTTCATCCGCACATTGACGAACTGATTCGGAAACATCACATGGTTCTTGTTGTTGAAACGCGCTTTCAGCTTGACCGTGCCGGTGGTCACATCAATCTGATTGTCCACCGTCATCAGCGTCCCGCGCTCGAGCAGCGTTTTCTGTGCGCGATCCCACGCTTCCACCGGAAATTTTGCGCCCGCATAAACTTTTTGCACCACTTTCGGCAAATCGCCTTCCGCTAGCGTGAACATCACGTCGATCGGTTCTTCCTGCGTGATGACGACGATACCGTTGGTGTCGGAAGCGCGCACCATGTTGCCGATATCGACTTGACGCAATCCCAACCGTCCCGAAATCGGCGCGGTGATCCGCGAGTAATCGAGATTGAGTTTGGCGCTGTCGATTTGCCCCTGATCGTATTTCACAAGACCTTCGTTTTGCGCCACCAGCGCTTCTTGCGTATCCACTTGCTGCTGCGACACCGAATCCTGTTTCAACAAAACACGATAGCGCTGAAGATCAAGCTTGGCGTTTTCGAGTTGCGCTTTGTCGCGCGCCATCTGCCCTTCGGCCTGCGTCAGCACCACCTGAAACGGGCGCGGATCGATTTCCGCCAGCAACGCGCCCGCCTTGACCGAATCGCCCTCTTTGAAATGCAAGGCCATCAACTGCCCGTCAACGCGGCTGTGCACCACCACGGTCTGCGCCGCCGTCACCGTGCCCAGCGCTTCGAGATAAACTTCAAAAGCGCCGCTTTGCGCCGTTGCCGCCTGCACCGGAATTGCCATATCGGGGTTCGTGCGGAAAGGAGAGGCAATGCGTTGTTTGCCGCCGGTCGAGGGCGTCCGGTGCGTGTAGTAGTAGTAACCGCCGCCGGCCAGCGCAACGATGATGATAAGCACAATGATCCAGAAGGGAAATTTTCCGGAAGAAGCTGTGGCGTTCGCCTCCAGCCCCGCTGTTGTTTTTCGTTCGTTCTGCTCCGGCGCCATCTTTCTTCCAATTATCGTTACAGATTGCAATAGCCCTTATTATCCCGAAGGGCGGTCTGTTTCCTGTTAAGAATACGTTAAGCCTTGTAACTACCGTCTTGTCTGCTTTTGGCGTTAGCGCGACTTCGGTTCAAGCAAATACAAAATCCCCCTCTTTCACTTGTGGGAAAGGAACGGGAGGAATCGCAGGGGCAGCCTGTGGCCGCCCGAATTTTTGCGGGCGGCAGAATGCCGCCCCTACGCCCTCCTTCTCCCGCAAGCAAGAGAAAGAGAGGATGTATAACACTCTAAACTTCGGCCAAACCCAACACATCTTCCATCGTATAAACGCCGCAACTTCCTTCGATGCGTTTCGCCGCCGCGAACTGCGCCGCGCGCAACGCGCCGGCGGCAAAATTGCGACGCGAGCCGGCGCGGTGCGTCAGTTCCACCCGTTCGCCCTCACCGCAAAACAACACTGTGTGCTCGCCGACCACATCACCGCCGCGCAACGTCGCAAAGCCGATAGTCCCCGGCTTGCGTTCGCCGCAAATACCTTCGCGGGCATAAACTGCCTCTTCGGCGAGTTTCACGCCGGCGCCCTGCGCCGCGGCTTCTCCGAGAGCCAGCGCCGTTCCCGACGGCGCATCGACTTTGTGTTTGTGATGAATTTCGACGACTTCAATGTCGTAGCCGTTCAAACGCTGCGCCGCCAGCCGCACCAGTTTCAACATCACATTGACGCCGACGCTCATGTTCGCCGCGATGACCATCGGCATGCGCTGCGCCAATTTCTCCAATTCCGCCTTGTCCGCCGTGCTCAATCCCGTCGTCCCGATTACCATCGCGCAACGATGATCGGCGCAACAACGCGCGTGTTTGAGCGTTCCTTCAGGCCGCGTGAAATCGATCAACACTTCCGATTGCCGTATCGCCGCTTCGACATCGTCCGCAATCAGAATGCCCGACGTCTGCCCGATGGCTGCGCCCGCGTCACGCCTCAGAAACGGCGAGCCTTCCATTTCGAGCGCCGCCGCCAGCGTGAACAATGCCGGCGACGCCAGCACGCCTTCGATCAACATCTGCCCCATGCGACCGCCCGCGCCGGCAATCGCTATCCGTATCGGCGTCGCCATCAATCATCTCCAAACCAGTGAAATAACCAACTGAAAAATCCTTCGTCGTCCGCCGAAGGATCGCCCGGTAGCACCCGCGTTCCGGCGATACGATTCAACTCAGCTTTCGACACGGGCGCTTCATCGCCTTCCCAGCGCGCCAACTTGTCGTCCTCGAAGAAAACGGCAAACTTCCGGCCCTCAATCTCCTTGCCGTTCTTGGTGTAAGAGTAAACGTAGTCCCAACGATCGGCATGAAAAGCGCTGGCCATCAACGGCGTTCCCAGCGCCATCCGCACCTGCTGGCGCGTCTGTCCGACCTTCAGCTTTTCGATCATATCCTGAGTCAGATAATTGCCCTGATTGATGTCCAGTTTATAGACGCCGACCTGGCGGATGTCCGGCAGATAAGTGCTCACCGTCGAGCAGCCCGTCAGACACAGAAACAGGGCGACTCCGCAAATTCGCGCTAACGACACAGGATGAAAAGGCAACAGTTTCATGCGGTTCCCAATAGGCATTGGATGAAAGAGCGGTTATTATAGCCGCACTCTGTCCCGCTCCACCCTATCCGGATGACGACCACACCACAAGACCTCAAAGACCGGGGATTCAAAGCCACCTTGCCGAGGCTCCATATCATCCGGCTATTTGAAACGTCACGCGATAGTCATATGACGGCGGAGGATGTTTATCGCCGCTTGAAAGACGATGGCCTCGACATCGGGCTGGCAACCATTTACCGCGTTCTCACCCAATTCGAGCAGGCCGGCCTGCTGCTGCGCCACCATTTTGAATCCGACAAAGCCGTTTATGAAATCAATCGCGGCCACCACCACGACCATATCGTCTGCCTGCATTGCGGCAAAGTCGAAGAATTTTTCGACGCTGGCATCGAAAAGCGGCAAAACGAAATCGCCCGGAAGAAAAACTTTGAAGTCGTCGATCACAGCCTCTGTCTTTACGGCTACTGCGCCACCGGCGCTTGCGCCGAACGGCGGCGAGCAGAGGAATCGGGGGGCAAAGGGCAAGAGCCGGAATCGTAGGCTGAGGGCAAGCGCAACGCTCCTCCAACACAGCGAAGCATCAACAGCCAAAAATCAATAACCAAAAGCAGCGCTTCAACGATTTGAAGCAACGGCTCACACCGTAGCAGGCGGGACGATTGAGCTATTGGTAACATCGA